>NZ_JCACKM010000234.1:0-105575 GCF_059505385.1 Desmonostoc vinosum | reverse complement strand
AGCGACACAGGAGCGTCGCGTCATTACGAATTACGAATTACGAATTATTTAATTATGTCTGTAGTCGAAACTTCCTGGAAACACGAATTTATCCCCACCAACGGAATTAATTTACACTATGTCACTCAAGGAGAAGGCCCCTTGATGTTGATGTTGCATGGTTTTCCTGAGTTTTGGTACTCTTGGCGGCATCAAATACAAGAATTTGCCAAAGATTTTCGAGTTGTTGCTCTTGACTTGCGTGGGTACAACGATAGTGATAAGCCAAAAGAGCAATCAGCTTATGTTATGGATGAATTTGTCGCAGATGTTAAGGGAGTAATTCAAGGATTAGGATATCAAAAATGTGTATTAGTAGGACATGATTGGGGTGGTGCGATCGCTTGGAATTTCGCCTATCAATATCCTGATCTGGTAGAACGATTAATCGTACTTAACTTACCTCATCCAGCCAAGTTTGCCCAAAGTTTACGCACTCCACAACAACTTTTACGTAGTAATTATATCTTCCTATTTCAACTACCATTTTTGCCAGAACTACTCTTACAATCTTTAGATTATCGAGCTATTGAAATGGCACTTAAAGGAATGGCAGTTAATAAAAATGCATTTTCGCCAGCAGATATTGATGCATACAAAAATGCTGCTGCCAAACGTGGCGCAATTACCGCGATGTTAAACTACTACCGCAATATCTTTCAGCAGAAAATGTTCAATCAAGATTGGGGCGTTTTGGAAGTGCCAACATTGATGATTTGGGGAGAAAATGATGCTGCACTAGGTAAAGAATTAACCTACGGTACGGCAGCTTATGTTAGAGATCTGCAAATTAAATATATACCTAATTGTAGTCATTGGGTACAGCAAGAACAGCCTGAGTTAGTTAATCAGTACATGCGAGACTTTCTGTTATCCTTATGTATTTCACAACTGTAGATATCCCCTTTGTACTCCAACATGGTGAGGAAGTTATCCCATGCTACATGACTAATCTGTTTGGCTAACTTCCGATTTTTTACCGCCAGGAATGATAAAGAAAAAAATGGCAGGTTAACAGAGTACAAATACTTATAAAATCTAGGCAATCTCTGCCCAGTAGTGCAACACGTTAAGAATTTTAACACTAATTTAATAGTGGCTATTTTTTAGACTTTTTTGGTCAAAAACAGCTTAAAATGGGCGCAAATAATATTTTTGGTAGTTTCATAATATTGGTTTCATATCACAACCAAATTGTGAGGTCAATCTACAATCATCAAGCAGTTTAGTGAGATAATAGAGCCGTGAGGGAAAGAACGGACGCAATACTGATTATAAAGGGGGAAAATTATGAAACTCCAGCTACTAGCGGCCATAGCCTTAGCAACTCCCCTCTTTTTCTCTGGCTCGGTTCAAGCAGAGAATCCGCAGGATTTACAAAAACTGTTTTCAACTGGGGAATGTAATCGGTGCAACCTATCAGGAGTTAACCTCAGTGGCGCTCATTTAATTGGTGCCGACTTGAGAGGAGCTAATCTTCAAGGAGCCAACCTTACTGGAGCCAATCTTGAAGGTGCTGATCTCACTCGTGCTAACTTGAAAGGCGCTAACTTAACATCCGCGTTTGTGACTAATGTCAACTTCAAGCAAGCTAATCTCAATGGGGTTAATTTTACTAAGGCTACAATCAACGATTCAAATGTGTATGGAGCATCAATGAATAACCTCAATCTTACTGATGCTGAAATATATAATACCGGCATCGGTATTGGTGGTGAAGATGCACAAATCCCCGATTGGGATTAGAGCCAAGCAAATAAGTAGATTGAAATAGATACAATTTTGCTTCGTTAAGCAAGAAGTTAGGAGTCAGGATATGTAATTATCCTGACTCCTTTAATGTCAAAGGGACTTGGGATTAGGTACTGGGGACTGCTACGCAACTAGATAGGTTGTATTAATTTTGTGAGATTTCCACTTTCTTAATAATATTGAGGCATCCTCAGCAGATACAGGATGACTAAAAAGATGCCCTTGCATGAGTTCGCATTCAATAACTCGTAATAAATTACGTTGTTCTTCAGTTTCTACTCCTTCAGCAACGACTGCAAGATTGAGTCCGTGAGCTAAAGCGATGATTGCAGTTGTGATAGCAGCGTCGTTAGTATCACTAGTTAAATCGCGCACAAAAGATCTATCAATTTTTAATGAATGAATAGGAAAATTCTTGAGATAACTTAAAGAGCAATATCCAGTACCGAAGTCATCAATGGAGAGAGAAACACCAAGATTACACAATTCACTCAGAATGGCTTTGGTTAAAGCTATATTTTGCATAGCAACACTTTCGGTAATTTCTAGTTCCAAATAATGGGGTTTCAATTTAGTTTCTGATAGAATTTGTGCCACCATATTAACTAAATCGGGTTGTTTAAATTGTCTTACCGAAAGGTTAACAGCTACTGATAGTGATGATAAGCCAAAAGTTTCTTGCCAAGCTTTATTTTGAGCGCAAGCAGTTCTTAAAACCCATTCGCCAATGGGAACAATCAATCCCGTTTCTTCAGCAAGGGGAATAAATTTTTCTGGAGGAATTAAACCTAGTTCAGGATGTTGCCAACGCAGTAAAGCTTCCATCGTAGGAATCTCACCCGTACTAGTCTTAACTTGTGGTTGATAGTAAACTTCAAATTCTTGCCGTTCTAAAGCATAATGCAAACTGTTTTCTAAGATTAATAATTCTGAAGTGTGTGAATTGATAGCCGAGTTATAAACTTGATAGTTGTTGCGTCCTTGTAATTTAACACGATACAGTGCAGCATCAGCATGTTTAACTAGGGTTTCTGCATCTTCTCCATGGATGGGATAGAGAGCGACTCCTACACTAGCGCTGATGTGCAGGCAGTGATTTTCTATATTAAATCCAGTTTTGAAAGCTGCTAATATCCGCTCTTGAATATAAGCAGCATCTTTAGCATCACTAATTTCATGTAAAATTAGGATAAATTCGTCACCACCCCAACGGGCAATGGCATCACCCGATCGCAGACATGTTGTGAGACGTTGGGCGACATTTTGCAATAATTGATCACCGACAACATGACCTAATGTATTGTTAATAGTTTTGAAGCGGTCTAAATCCAAAAAACAAACAGCTAAATTCTTACCACTTTGACAAGCTTGTGTTAACGATTCTGCAAGTTGTTCATTGAATAGCAATCGATTAGGTAGATTTGTTAAAGAATCATGAGAAGCTTGATAACGAATTTTGGCTTCTGCATACTTGTAGGCAGTAACATCATGAAAACTCCAAACTCTACCAATAATTTTGCCTTCAAAGCACTGCGGTTGAGAATAAAGCTCAAATACTCTCCCGTCTTGAAATGCGATCGCATCATTACTATCATCAGTTTGCGCCTCTAAAGTCAGGTATATTTCCTTAATTCTGGCAAGATACTTTCTGGGTTTTTCTAACTGTTTTAGTGCTACTCTGAGTGCTTGTTTGTAATTTCCTGACTTCATCAACGACTCAGGAATACCCCAAATTTGGATAAACTTTTGATTAAAACCCGTAATTTTGCCTTGACTATCTAGCAATAAAATCCCATCATTTGCAGATTCCAGGGTTGCTTGTTGTAAAGACAAAAGTTTTTCTAGTTCAGCTTGTACACGCTGACGTTCTGCAATCTCTGCATGTAATTTGGCAGTACGCTCCCAGATGGTGTTTTCCAATTGAGAAGTAAAATTTTTATTTTGGAAAATGACTGTTTGTATTGCATCTTCTACTAACAAGCGTTCATTTGCCAAGGATAGCGCACCCACTACTGCTTGCAAAAATGTTATTTCTTGCACTTCCCAAGCCTGCGCTACTATACAGTCATCAAAGCTAATAAAACCTATAAACTGATCCTTGACAATGATTGGTAAAGTCAAGATCGTTTTTACACCTTGCTGTTCTAAAATCTCACGTTCTGATTTACTAAATTCTGTCACTACGTCGGTAATGATGTTGCCTTCTACTAGTCTGTGTAACCAATGTGAAAAACATTTATCAGCAAGGTTTTGCCAACAAAAGTTGTCACTTCGCAACTGCATACCTTTGGCACACCATTCTGCTTTGGGATGAATTTCTAAATTGTCATTTTCATGATTATTTACTTCACATATATAAATCCGATTAGCTCTGCAAACTTTTCCTAAAATTTGCAAAACTTTTATGTAGCAATTGGTACTACCATCAAAAGTTAGTAGGGAACTTTCTACTTTTACAAGTGCATCTAGGTAGCGATCGCTAGAATTTAGAGCTATTCTTTTTGTCCGTTTGCGAGTTTTTTTCGCTTTACTTTTGTCGTTTTTACTAACTTTGTCAAAGTTAATATTTTTTAGTGACCATAGAGATTTGGAGATACATAGGGCGAGGAATTTTGCTCCTAAGCAGGTAAATACACCAAGCATCAACAGTACCATTGTAGTCTCTGCTTTATTATATGATTTATGATTTTTATGTTTATATATTTTTTAGTAATTGCTCAGCACTTGCTTTTTATTTAGGGATATTGAAACTTTTTTTAGATCTTAATATTATTTTTCTCCTTTCTTAAAGTTAATTTAAACTCTGTTTTTATAATTTAGTAAAAAATTTTCTAATTATTATAATGACAGATTTTATACATCAGCAAAAATCGTGTTAAATTAAATACAAGTACCACGAAGTCGTAATGAAAGTTTAGGGTATATTGGACTCATGTTATTGATACCAACACAGCCTGAGTCTAAAAACTTGCAATCAATCAACTTGGTAAACACACGTATTTATTTGTTGTTTCTTGTACTAACTCTCAATCGTTATAAATATGCTATTTCTATCAAAACAAGTAAGCATATAATAACCATCTACTTGGTCATAATTGCCAATTTTGAACCATCTTTACCAGTGAAAATCTAGATTTTGAGATGGAACTTAAGCTTTTTGAGTTTTTCTGTTTTTTTGCACACAAATTATTAAATTAACAGATGCAGTTGTGAACCTTGCTGAGTTTTATTAACTTCAATTCGGGCTTGAAAGGCTTCTTTGAGATGGGGCATATGAGTAACGGTGAGGATGCAAGCAAAATCAGAAGCGATCGCATTTATGGCTGCAATCAGGCGATCGCATCCTTCAGCATCCTGGGTACCAAACCCTTCATCGACAATCAGCAATTGCAATGCTGCTCCTGCTCGTTGTGCCAATAATTTCGCTAAAGCTAAACGGATAGCAAAGTTGATTCTAAATGCCTCCCCACCAGAGTAAGTTTCATAAGCTCGCGTGCCTCTGGCATCAGCGATTAATATATCTAATGTGTCTATCAGCTTGGCGTTTTTCTTTGTTGACTTGCCACTGCGTCCGGCTTTTTGCGTAATAAATTGTACATGTAACTGATTAGCACTCAGACGAGACAGTAATTGATTTGTCTGCGCTTCTAGTTGCGGAAGCACATTCTCAATCATCAGTGCTTGGATACCATTTTTACCAAAAGCTTGCGCTAATTCCTGATAAATACGATGTTGTTTTTTCGCAGCTTGTAGTTGTTGCTGCTGTTGTTCATATTGAATTTGCAACGTTTCCAACTGATGAGCCAGTTGTTCTAAACGTCCCAACTTGGTTATTTGCTCATCAAGTTGCCGCCTACGTATTGCCAGCTGTTGCTCTATAGCTTGGATTTGGGCTGTGGGATTGGCTGTTGCTTCTAGCTGTTGGACAATACTTTCGATTTGATTTGCAAGTTGCTGCCGTTCAGTTAATCTGGCATTTCTCGAACTCTCCAACTCTTGCAATCTTACTTGCAGTTGGGGGTACTGTTGCTGAGCCGATAACAATTGTTGATAGCGCAAATGCCAAGATTGAGCTTGCTTAACAGCCAGACGTAAATTATTGTGTTGCTCTGAACTGTAGCCAATCTCAGCAATATGGCGATCAAGTGCCGCGATTTGTTTGGCACAATCAGAATCTATTTCCTCTTGCTTAATTCTGGTTTGTAATTGAGTAATAGTGGCTTGTAACTCTGGTTTGCGAATAGCTAATTGTGTTTGTCGCTTTGTAGCATCCTTAATCTGCCCTTGTTTAATCTCTGCCCAGCGCCAGCGTTCTACTTCACTACGAGCCAAAGCGTGGTCTTGTTCATTGTAATTGAGTTGTTGCAGATATTGATTGAGCTGTTGTAGCTCAGCTTGTTGATTGGGCGCGTAATCACCAGCTTGTAGCGATCGCTCTAAGTGCTGCTTTTCGTGGGCGATTTGCTGTAATTGTTGTTGGACATCTGTTGTTGCTTCTAACTGGGCTGCCAACTGTCCCCGTTGTTCGCGCAAGGTATCGTAAGCTGCCAAGTGTTGCGATATTTCACGGTATTCCTGCCTCAGTACCTGAATTTCTCTGTCCGAAACAGCCATTTGTTCTCGCACCACCCAAAATTGCCCTTGAGTATCTTGTAACTCAACTTGAGTTTTTTCCACCACGCGGTTCCAGTGGTGTTCATCTAGTGGGCGTTCGCACAAGGGACAAAGCGCATCAGGATTCTGGAGCATTTGCAGTTTTTGCTCTAGTTCTCCTAGTAATTTTTCATAGTCTCGTTGGTGTGCTTGCAGACGTTCAATGAAGTGACGCCTTTCTTGTCCTTTTTCTTGTACCCTTTGCAGGTAAACCCGTTTTTTCTCCAACTCCTCAATTTGCACTGCTACATCCATTACCGCTTGTTGGAGTTGTGGTTGACGGCGTGAGGTGCGTTGCAGTTGATCTTCGGTAGCTTGTAGTTGTTCGAGTCGTGCTACTAAACCAGCTTGGGTACGATCTAGTTGGCTTTGTAAAGTTGCTCGTTGTTGCAACAAAGGAGCCACTTGCATTTGTAGTTGATCTAAATGAGCAACATGGCGACGTGCGGCGGCTAGCTGTGCTAAAGCCGTTTCTACTTCACCTGATTTTGTCAGAGTTTGCTGAATTTCGCGCTCTTGTTGCCCCAAAGCTTCTAGTTGAGCCTGGGCTTGTTGTAGTTGCCGTTCGATTTCGTGGATTTGTTTGAGCAGTTGTTGTTGCTTTTGTTGGCGAGTCTGCCCAGCACGGGTGTATGCTTCAAATTTAGTAGCAAAGGCTTCTTCTTGACATTGTAAATTTTGATACTGAGTATATCCGGTTTTAATCTCAGCTTCCCGATTTAAGATTGCCCCTAAATCTGCTCGCTGACTACCAATTGCTGACTGCTCTTGTTGGAGGCGATCGCAATCTTGGGTAAGATTTTGGTACTGCTGCCTGACAAAGCTCAACTGTTGCTCCCAGCCTTGGCGCTGGTGCTGCACCACTTGTAAACTTTGTAATTGAATAGTGTCAAAAGCTTGTACTTGTTGTAATTGGTTGTGTTCAGCTTCTAACTCGTCTCTTTGCGCTTGGGTTGTCTCACGCTGTTGCAGTTGAACTTTGATCGAGTCTAAAGAACGTTCTAATTCCTCAACCCGTGCTTTAAACTGCCGCGAAGATTCTTTTGCCCGTTCTTCTAATTCATCGTATTGGTTGAGCTTTAACAACTCTGCTAAAATTTCTTTGCGTTCAGTGGGGCGCTTGAGCATGAATTCGTCTGCACGACCTTGACGCAAGTAAGCAGAATTGATAAAAGTATCGTAATCCAATTTAATATGTTCTAGAATCAAATCCTGCGTTGCCCTGACTCCTTTGCCAGTGAGAGGGCGAAAGCCTGAAGGTGTTTCTATTTGAAATTCCAAGACACTACTAGCACCCCGAATTCGTGTGCGAATCACCCGATATTTTTGTTCGTTACTTTGGAAAGTAAAATCAACCCGAACTTCTTTTGAGCCTGCATGGATGACATCATCCTCAGCAGCAGCACGGCTTTCGCCCCAAATTGCCCAAGTAATTGCTTCCAAGAGGGAAGATTTACCCGCGCCATTAGAACCACAAATACAAGCCGTATGCAAACCACGAAAATCTAAAGTTGCATCACGGTAACTAAGGAAGTTTTTGAGGATAAGTTGTACTGGGATCATCGAGGCTATAGCGCCACATCTACTTTTAAATAAATAACAGTACAGATGCACTCTTAGTTAGTTTAGCTATCTAGATATCAGGTTTCTAGTATCTAAGACCTTAAGTTTACAAAAATTAACAATTAAATGATCACTTTTTTATTGGCTGAATAATTTTTGCTGCCATCAGATAAAAATCAAATGATTTAGCATGTCACCAGAGCAAACACATGACCCTTAATAATAGACCTCTTGCATAAATATTTTTTTGTTTCACGCAGAGGCGCAGAGACGCAGAGAAGAGAACGCAAAGAAGGACTTTTGCTTGGTTGTGGCTAGGCGTGATGACGGCGTTCGATTTCTTCCTGATGTAAATTTGGAAAAGATTCTAAATCCTCAATTGTTTTTGGTGCTGGGTGTATTGGGCTGGTTGGATTTTGAAATTTATTTAAATAGATTTCTAAAGCTTATTCATCATTTCTATTCTCAAGAATATATGAACAAAGTTCAGCACGAGATAAAGTGTTGAAATCAGGTTTGTTACTCATACAAATCTCCAATTGCCGTTGGGATAGACGATTATCTCTAACTCTTATCCAGCCAAAAAAGCAATATTTTTTGTACGTCTAAGCTGTTCCACATATAACTTGCATAATTAGAGCGGGCAAGATGCCCACTCCACAAGAGTTTTATTTAATTTGATTATGTAATTTAGATGTTTTTTAGCTTATCAACAGTTACTAAATATATTGGTAGATACATTTTTGTAGTCCAGTAGCTCAGGATGAAACTTGTTTTAAGTTGTTCTTGTGTGGGCATAGAAAAAGTGTGTGAGTTCCGTAAGTCTCCTCAATTATCGCGTCTATTGTTCCTCTGGTTTTTCTGCTTCCTCTTGTTCATCAACTTTTTGGGTGTTACCTGCCTTCACCCAACCTTCTTGCTCACCATCTTCGATACGGATCTTTTGCCAGGTTTTATCCTTGCTTTCTTCCAAAACGATAATTTTTTGATTAAAAGCCACTCCACCAATACGTTGACCTTCCTGCCTTGGTTCTGAGCGTAAAATCAAGCCTTCAGACCAACTAACGCGCCCTCGATAAGCTCCTGATGGTAATGGTTTTGCCGATGGGGTAGCTTCAGGTGATTTGGTAGAGGTAGGCGAAGATTCAGCCTGAGCCTCAGATTTGGGGTTAGATGTAGTTTCTGCCTTAGCCTGTTTTGTATCCTTACCCTTCGCTTGGGGATTATCATTCGCAAAAATGGGTTTAGCCGGTGGTATGGCGGTTCGATTCATAAAATAAAGAGCAGTGGCAAACCCCGTACCCATTAACACAGCGATCGCCAGCGAGAAACCGAGTATAAACTTAAGTAAATTAGATAACATAATTAGTCAATAGTTAACAGTCAATAGTCAATAGTCAATGATTAATGGTCAATGGTCAATGGTCAAAAACTCTGAGACTATGAACTACTGACCGTTGACTCTATACTCACCATTATTGCAACTGTCGCTGAATGCGTTCACGTAGCGTGCCGGAGGCGTTCGCTTAAAGGATTGTATTTCGAGGCTAAACGCGCCCTACCAGCAGCAGCCCATTCTTGTAGTTTCTGAATTTGTTCTACAGCCGTTCGTGCCAAAGGAATAATTTGACTCGCAGATTCTAAAACATCATCTGTTGTAAAATCTCGATTTTGGCTAAATCCAATGTGCATCGCTTCAATCAAAGTTTGCTCAATCTCAGCCCCGGAAAAATCAGGAGTTTCGTATGCTAGCCTATCCACATCATAACTTTTGAGGTTATGGGGGCGTAGTCGAGACAAATGCACATTAAATATAGCTTTTCTCTCATCCTGACTGGGCAAACCCACAAAGAAAATTTCATCAAACCGCCCTTTACGCAGCATTTCTGGGGGTAAAGCTTGGATATCGTTAGCAGTGGCAACAACAAACACAGGTGAGATTTTTTCAGCTAACCAAGTAATAAAAGTACCAAACACGCGGCTAGTAGTGCCCGCATCACCTTTACTTCCCAGCCCCGAAAAGGCTTTATCGATTTCATCAATCCACAATACACAGGGAGCAAGGGCTTCAGCCACTTGAATCATTTGGCGAGTCCGAGATTCCGACTCACCTACCAAACCACCAAATAACCGTCCCACATCTAGACGTAATAAAGGTAAATGCCAGTGATGGGCGATCGCTTTTGCTGTTAATGATTTACCAGTTCCTTGAATCCCCACCAACATTAAACCACGGGGGTGAGGTAATCCATATTGACGTGCCCGTTCAGTAAATGAACCTCCCCGCCGAATCAGCCAATCCTTGAGGTTATCCAGTCCGCCGATATCGGAAATTTGCTCAGTTGCGGGGTAAAAATCTAAAATTTGGGTTTGGCGGATAGTTTGGCGCTTTTCTTCCAGAACTAAGTCTACATCTTCCGGTTGTAATTCTCCGTGAGTAGCGATCGCTCTGGCCAAAACTCTGCGAATACGTTCCATTGAAAGTCCTTGACAAGAGCGCACCAAATCATCTAAAACTTTCCCAGTCAAAGAGTTGCCAGTCGCAGCTAACAAACGTTCTACTTCCGCTTTAATTTCTCTTTCAGCAGGTAAAGGGAACTCCAAGATTGTAAGAACTTCCATTAAGTCATCAGGAATTGCCACGCGCGGCGATAATAAAACGAGGTTTTTCGGTTGAGACTTGAGCAGGCGGGCAAAATTGCGGAGTTTGCGAGCGATCGCCACATCCTCTAAAAACCGATGATAATCTCTTAAAATCAACACCGCCGGTGCAGCAGCTGGTAATTTTTCCACAAATTCCAAAGCTTGCAGCGGATTACGACGACCAAACCCAGCATCATTAGGGTTGCCCTGATAGCCATCAACAAAATCCCAGGTATACACTGGACGATTACCTTGGTTTGCTGCTTCTTCCCGAATAGCCGCTTCCACCCGTTCCTCTTCATAAGTGGGAATATAAATCAAGGGATAACGCGCACGGAGCAGTAATTTAAACTCTTCACGGAAGTTCATAGGGACTGGGGATTGGGGATTGGGGATTGGGGATTGGAGACTGGGGATTGGGGATTGGGGATTGGGGACTGGGGATTGGGGACTGGGGATTGGGGATTGGGGACTGGGGATTGGGGATTGGGGACTGGGGATTGGGGATTGGGTGAAGAACAGAAAAATTGTAGAATTCTGCTTTAAACCCCGAACATATTTTAGAATACTTCCTCAGTGTATCCAGCGCTGAGTCTTGAAGAAGCTTGGTAATTCGCTTACGAAAGAGATGAGGGGGATGAGGGAGAAAATTTCTCCGCGTCCCAATTCCCTATTACCTCTAATCCCTACTCCCTCTGGGAGCGGGGGCCCCGAGTTCCCCATTCCCAGTATGATAAATATTAGAGACGTTTTGTAAATAAAAAAGTGGGACTATGGAAATTCTGACACTAGGCTGGGTATCATTGCTGGTTGTGTTTACTTGGTCAATTGCAATGGTAGTTTGGGGACGCAACGGACTGTAGAGGTATCGTGGAAAATCCATTCCTGAGTATTTTGGCTTTGTTTGCTTTAGTGCTGTTGGTAGCAGTCACTGGTGGTGTTGGTTATTTAACGCTATCAGATTGGCGCGATCGCCGTCGTCGAGAAGATGAAAAACGTGAACTTCGACGCAGCAGTAATCCCAAGCGGCGATAATTTTCCTTGTAGCAAATAAAGCATTGTTCGTACCACAAAAGAACACTTAAACTAAAAAACTGCTATGTGGGTTACACACATAGCAGTTGTAAATTCTGAGACAGACAAATAAATTTATCGTTTCATCGTTTCACTGTTACTTAATGTTGTAAGCGTTTGAAGAGTGAAGTAATACCACAAGCACCTATTGCTAACACACCTAACATCACATTAGGTTCAGGAACACTCTGACCGGCTAGTCTATAGGCGTGGTTATCTGTTTCAAAAGCAATACCGTTTGAGCGCATTACAACTTGGTCAAATTTCTCGTCTGCCTCACCTACAAGATTAACAAACATATTAGCCTCAGAGCTAGTCCAGCTACCATCAGCTATAGCAGTTGGTACATTTGCACCACTAAAAGTCTTTAACAACTGACCACCGCTATAAATGTCAATATAGTTGTAGCTATCTAATGAGCCTGCATAAAAACCAAAGTAATTAATGGCTTCTTTGAATTTAATATTCACAAAATCACTGTCGCCTGCAACACCACTACCTGATGGAGCAATTGTTAAGAATTTGGTATCATCCCCATAAGGTGAAGCATATTGACTAGCGACACTACCTTGAACAATGTTAGTAGTAATATTAGAGTAAGTAACAAATCCATTGGGATCATTTGCTGTGCCATCGTCAAAGGTGACAGTTTTGGCATCAGAGTAGCTAGAAAACATACCACTGTTGACTTGCATTGTCACGGCGCTAGCTGGATTTGCACTCATGACTACAACAGTTGTTCCCAGTACAGCTAAAGATAATTTTTGCAGCATTATAGTAATAAACCTCTAAAAATCTCAAGAGAATAAAAATCGATATTTTCTGGAAACCTAGCTATGAAAAGCTGGGTTGATCAATCCAATCACTTAGAAAAGAATCAAGCTCATCCGGTCTTATATATGAATAAGCTAATGCGCCTACATTTGTACTATTTTCCGTGTAGACCATCATTGGTCATTAGTCATTTTTATTTACTAAGGACAAAGGACAACCTCATCAATTGATGTGCAATTTAAATGTGTAACAGCTTAGTGTTGACCACAACAGATTGTCAGATATAAGTTGCTTTTTTCTACCCTGTAATCTCAATTTTGATTTCTTCTACTAGAAAAATACATAGTATATATACGAAAATATTTTTGAAGATTAAGTGAAGGCTATTTCCCGCCTTGCCAGAGCATTTTTTAGTAAAAAATGAGATATATAGCGTGACATCAGTAACAAGGGTAAAATACGCAGATATGTATAATAAAATTAAAAATCTCAAACAGAGGAATGCAAAGTTTACAAGCGCAAATTAAATGTCATTATTTACGCAAGATTGCAAACCCCCGAAAGTTGAATGCTCCTAAGCTGTTGGGCATAGTTACGTAAGTTTCCAACGAAGGCGCACCTACGGGAAGGGCGAAAGAAACACTCTTTTTGTTTCTTCCCTATTACCTGTATTTCTTAGGAGAGTTCAGAACGGCATCAGCGTAATTTTGAGGAGCATCAAAGAACTACTAATGCAGCTTTGCAAAGTTTGGAAGCGATATTGCTGCAATTAATCAGAATTTTCCCCCAAAACTAGGCGCGATCGCTATTAAAAAGTAAACAGCATTATAACAGTAGAACAGCACTAGATTGTTTGAGCAATCATGATTGCATAACCGTTATCATCTTGTTATCAAAAACCTCACCATTTGTAGGGAGTATAACTATAACCCATTTGTTTAATTACGTTTGCTCCACGCTTGTAAATCCAAGATTTAATCATAGTTTCTCCTTGAGCATTACATTCGTATTTATCGCCTAAAAAGTCTGCTTTATATTCGCTTTTATCTCCACCATCATCAACAATTACCTCATAAATCTCATCTAGATGAGAGTAAATTGTGAGGCTTTTGTGACAATGAATCGCAACATCATATCTAGAACCTTGAAACTTAAAGCCCGGAGATTTTAGGAACTCAGACCAACAGCTAAACTTTTTACCATCGCTTGTTTCTACAAGTATTTTGGTAGTTGCTTTTGAGAAATCTTGCCTCTCTATATTCTGCTCTGGGCAAGCTACAGCAGCCATGTTAAAGGAAACGGCAAGAAATGTACCAAGTAGTATCTTTGATGGATAAAAGTCAGAATTTTTACTAACTTTTAAAAGAGAAATTGGTGGAGTAAAAAGTTGTTTATACTTTCTAATGTATTTATTTGAATCGTTGCTCATAACTCAGTTATCCTTACGAATATTTAAACCTTGAAAATATTTCTAAAACTTTATACCAGGCTTGGAGTAGCCATCGTATATAAACCCAGTTCCAGAAATTGTTGCATTTGCACGCACAGTAATATCTTCAAAATAGCTGCGACGATTAAAACGCAACAAGCTATAACTTTTTGAACCTGGTACAACTAAATCATTCCAACCATTTGTTTTCTGCTTGGTAACAACAACCGGAACTCCTCCGGCAAATTCTGTAATCAACCGATAAGATTGTCCACGTTTTTGATAGATTAGTACTGGGCAACCACCAGAGCCACAATATCTCCGGCTGTGGTAAAGCACTAATACTTCTGGTTGCCCATCACCGTTCAAATCAACTCTGTTGTAGGAGTAGTGTTTTTCCTCATTCTCAGATTCTGGATATTGACGGCGAAGCGCGGCTTCTAACTGAGTGTCACGCTTAGTTTCTGAGGCTACAAGTTTGGCTTTGATCACTTGTTTGTGAGATTTAATATTTTGGAGTTGCGATCGCGCGGAAGAACCAAATAAATTTGTTGTAGCTAGAAAAACAATCAAACCAAGCAAAAGTTTTTTCATTGGTTTACTGTACTTTTCATATCTCACAGAGAATTTAGTCTTTACTAGTAATTTCACTAAATTTACATATAGAGATGTGTATCAAAAGTTAGCGTAACAACCTTTTAGTAACTAAAGAGCTTTAGGCAACAAATATCAATATGACAACAAATAATGATGACAGTTTGCCGTAAATCCCTGCAAAATAACTTGCTCAAACATCAGTTAATTACGAATTACGAATTACGAATTACGAATTACTATCTTCCAGCACACAAAGCGCGATCGCTCTTTGTCACCTTTGGGCTAGTCTGTAAATAATCGTGTAATAATTCACAACCTTGGTTAAGTAAATTTTCTAGTTTAATATCTGCCAAATTCCGAAAAATTACTTTGCCATTGGCACTGCCTGCTGCCAAAGTCATACCGTCGGGACTAAAACTAACGCTGGTTAACTCATCTTTGTAACCTTTCAAAGCCATTAATAATGTCCCTTCTCGGCTCCACAGCTTTAATTTATCATCACTGGCTGCAACTAAAGTTTTGCCATTAGGGCTAAAACTCACGCTAATAAAATTATCGCCATCCCCCGCCAAATTGCCTAAAAAACGACCGTCCTGACTCCAGAGTTTCACTATACTATCGATACTTACCGAGGCAATGGTCTTGCCATCGGGCGACCAAGCTACCCCATTGACTCGGCGGCTATGACCAGTTAATGTGTATAGTAATTGACCATCTATCCTCCAGATTCTCACCGTTTTATCATCACTAGCTGAGGCGATTAACTTACCATCAGGGCTAAAGCTTACCCAGTTGACTGCATCAGTGTGACCTTGGAATGTGTTAATTAATTTACCTGAATAACTCCAGAGTTTAATAGTTTTATCTTTACTCGCTGAGGCGATTTGCCTATCGGGCGACCAAGCTACACCCAAAACGGTATCAGTATGACCAGACAAAGTGTTAATTAATTTACCGTCTCGACTCCAAAGCTTGACTGTTTTGTCTTTACTAGCCGAGGCGATCGCTTGACCATCAGAACTGAAACTCACACCCCAAACTGAACCTTGATGTCCTTTGAAGGTGTTGATGAGTTTGCCATTTCGACTTAATAATTTTACAGTTTTATCTCGACTAGCCGCCGCCAATATCCGACCATCTGGGCTAAAAGTCACGCTTGTCACCCAATCTTCGTTATCAGCTTGGGGATTTCGCCGCAGTACATCGTCCCATCGCCAGAGTTTAACAGTTTTATCTCGACTAGCAGAAATCAGGGTGCGACTATCAGGGCTGAAACTCACACTTGTAACCCAACCGCTATGTCCTCTGAGAGTTCCTAACACTGCACCTTCAGGACTCCAGAGTTTAAGTGTTTCATCGGTACTTGCTGAGGCGATCGTTTGACCATCACGGCTAAAACTAACGCTGGTGACGCCAGCACTGTGTCCCGATAAAGTTCTCAGCAGCTTTCCTTCCCGACTCCACAATTTAATCGTCTGATCTAAACTTGCAGTGGCAAGTTTTGTGCCATCAGGCGACCAAGCAACACCCAACACCGCATCGTAATGACCCTGCAAAGTGTTGAGCAATTTTCCATCTCGATTCCACAGCTTGATTGTGTTGTCAGCACTGGTAGAGGCGATAGTCTGACCATCAGGCGACCAAGCAACACCCAACACTGCTTTACTATGTCCTTGCAAAGTGTTGAGCAATTTTCTCTGTTGATTCCATAGTTTTATTGTTTTGTCAGTACTTGCAGAAGCGATAATTTGTCCATCAGGGCTGAAACTAACACTATTCACTACATCGTTATGTCCTGTGAAAGTGGCAATTTCTTGACCTTGGCGATTCCATAACTTTACCGTTTTGTCTTGGCTGGCAGAAGCAATAATTTGACTATCAGGGCTGAAACTAACGCTATTCACTACATCTGTGTGTCCTGACAATGTTGTGAGTAAGTTCCCATTCAGACCCCAGAGTTTAACTGTCATATCTGCACTGGCAGAGGCGATCAAAGAGC
This sequence comes from Desmonostoc vinosum, assembly GCF_059505385.1. Classification (NCBI taxonomy): domain Bacteria; kingdom Bacillati; phylum Cyanobacteriota; class Cyanophyceae; order Nostocales; family Nostocaceae; genus Desmonostoc; species Desmonostoc vinosum. Next base: position 89,052 of record NZ_JCACKM010000234.1, on the reverse strand, counting down.
GATCGCTGCTAAATGTAGCGCTATTTACACTGGACATATGTCCTTCTAAGCGATTATACTCTCTCACTCCATAGACTGACTGATATAGCGCTGTTTGTACTTGTTCTCTCGTCAGTGAATCTACCCAAACTGATTGATGTAGTTTTTTACCTGCTTTTAAGCCTTCCTTTAAAGCATCAATACCTTTTTGTGAAGCAAATAAGACTTCGCTAGATGCACTCAGGGTTTTGATTTCGCTATCTATAGCCGTAACTATAGAGACACTCAACCCCAATATGGCTAAAACAGAAGCACCCAGCGCAATTTTTAATGAACGATTTAATCGTGCTTCACTTTGCCTTTGTTTTCTCTGGCTTTCTGCTAGCTGAGTTGTTAATTCTTTTTCCTTCAATTCAGACCGCAATTGCTCAATTTCTAACTGACTAAGTTCTTCGCGCTTGCGTAGTTCTCGTAATTCTGTGACTAAATCTAATCTCTGCTGGGGATGAGTATCTACTAGTTTGGCTTGCTGCTTTTTTTGTCTTAATTCACTCTTGAGTCGTTCAATCTCAGCTTGACTTTGATCCACTTTATTACGTAGCTGGTTAAGTTGTGCTTGTAGGCTCGATTCTTGTTGTTGTAAGTAGCGAATCAAGTCTACTAAATAATCATGAATCAGTTGATAACGTTCAGGAACATCGGGAAATAATACTACTAATCCAGAGCGCACTAAAATATCTAACACTAATTCTAATTTGGCTGCATCTTCTAATTCTGCTAGCTGTGTTGCTAATTCAGCACGAGTTTTAAAAGGCCGTTTATTGCTTTCATCAGTTAATAAATATAAAACGAGTAAAGCTGCCCGTTCATTTTCTGGGCCGCAGTCTTTAATCAGTTCTTTAATATATCTTTCAATGAGTTTGTTGGGTCGATATTGCTGATATTGCTCTAGAGTAGTGATGCGCTCATCTTGCAGCTGTGCCCCAACTACTTGTAATTCGATGGGACGGACTTCTCCTAGTTCTGTTGATAAATCTTTAACTAAAGCATCAATTAAAATATCCTCTAAGTTTAACTGAGAACGTTCTGTTAATTTTTGAATAATCGCTTTCGCGTATTCTGGCGAGAAATTATTTAATTGATAACGGATACTTTTATCAAGAATATTATTATTAATTGCCTCTAAATCCGAAAGATGTTTAAACTCTAACAACCTATGTAAATAATCTTCGCGTAAAGAGAGAATGACTTTCACAAAAGAGATATTGAGGCAATTGCTAATAAATCGATCAAAGGCTTGTTTTTGATAGCGATCGCTATAACCAAAGAAAAATTCTTCAAACTGATCAAATATTAAAACTGTAATTAAATGATTATCCGCATTTTGTTGTAATTGTTGCAAAATGTCGTCAATGGTAATAGGTGCAGTCAAGTCGAGCAAAGCTTTTGTTTCTATCTTGATATAAGACATCGCTTTACTCAAAGATTTGCCTAAAGCTTGCACCCAATCGGTATAAACTTGTAAAACTACAGGTACAGCAATTTGATCGCCAATTGCCCGATTTTGTAATGCTGGCACTAAGCCAGCAGTCACGGTAGAACTCTTTCCTACCCCTGATTGACCGTGAATTACTGTCAGCTTTTGGTCAGGACGGCTAATTCTGCCAATTAGATTATTAATATCTCGTTCGCGCCCAGAAGCAGCAATTTCTAAAGCAACACTGCTACTTCCAGATGGTGACATTAACGCCGGGTTTGTCGCTTGTCTTTGAGGTTGCAAGCGCCCTGCACCAATAAAAGCCCGAAAACCATATTGTTGCTCAATTGAGCGTCGTTTTTGGCGAATGTAATAAGCTTCTAAAAATCTACCTTCCTCAAAATAAAGCGATCGCAATCTCCGCAGCAAGCGAATATAACGATGGGCATCATATTGATGGGCACTATTTTCTAAAGCGCCTGGTAGTTCTTTTGCAGCTTTTTCTAAATATTCATTAGCGACTTTTTGCTCACCCAAATTGCGTTGAGCTTTCGCCAAAACTAAATAATAAACTTGCGCCAATAATAACGGAAATAAATATTGGTGAAGATTGCGATCGCGTTGTTTATGTGCCTCACCTAATTTCAGCAGCGATACATGAGCTAAAATACTCGCTTGCACCCACCGTGACTCTTGCACAGCTACCTGAGCAAGAAAACCATAATCGCAAGCAAGTTGAATTTGACTACCATAAGCTTGATGCAACTCCAAAGACTTTTGAGCAACAATTTGCAACTCTTCCCACTGTTGTAAATGTTGCAAAACTTCAGCCAGTTGACCAATAAACTCAGCAACAATATCTGTACGCCGAGCTATTTCTAAAATATCTAAACATTGCTGAAAACAAGATTTAGCTGCATCCCAGTGACGGTAATTATCTATCTGATTTTGTTCAGCCAGCCGACAATAACATAAACCTATATAAAACAGCAAAACCCCCTGTCGCAGCACTGGAGAAGACGAGGAAACTGGGGGTGCTGGGGGAGCAGAAAAGGAGAAGGGAGTGGGGGAAGAGGACGCGGGGACACGGGGACGCGGTGACACGGAGATATTTTCCCTCTCCGCGTCTTCCTCATCCCTCCTCGCTTCCCCTTGCCAAACTTGTAAGCTTTGCCGAAAATGATTTAAAGCTGGATGAATTTGGTTAGAAACATAATTATCTAAACCAAATACAAACTGCAAACTAGCATTTAATTCTGGCTCTAAAGTAATGCCACGGATTTGCAATTCTTTGATGGCAAAGTGGAGTTCATCACTATGTTCCCAAACTTGTTCTAGAGTGGCGTAATAACTTTTAACTCTAGGTTCTTTGTTTTGGGGAATATCATTTTGCAAAACTTTGGCAAACAAAGAATCTGTTTCTTGTTGTAGAAATTGCAACAACTCTGTTGTTGTCATTTCAAAGCGAATGGGTGTAGCCGCCCAACTAGCAAAATCAGGTGCTATACGCAACACTTTTTGTAATACTTCATCAGTCACCCATACAACCATCGGAAATGGGTGACGCTTGCGAAATTCGTCACGAATATGATTGATTGAACTTAATAGATCGTCTAGTCCATCTACTGACTCTAAACCTAAAATCATCAATGCTGAAGGATGTTCTTGTTCTGGTATTTGTAAATGAATCGTTGTATAAAGACTTCTAGCATTACTGGGTAAAACTAACTTCAGAAACCGAGATGTTTCTGAAGATAATTCTTCGAGTCGTTGCAACATTCGCTCTTGCAAAACTCTGTAATTGCAGCACACCAAAACTACGGAAAATTGACCGCCAGAAAAAGCGATCGCTCTTCCCAAACTCCGCAAAGCGCGTTCATTAGCAGCTCTTATATCTACTTGTTCTTGTCCTTCAACCATGATTTAAATTTTTGCGTCTCTGCTAAAACTGGATTGACGGCAAACCAAGCTCCTCGCTGATCGCGGTACTCAAATACAAACAAACTCCGCAATAAGGTGTGGTATTCTATATCACCGCCTACCCTTTGCTGTTGTACCACCTGAAAGATTAATTCCCACTCATGAGGATCGATGGCGTTGGCTCGGTAATCCCGCTGTCTTTGAATCATCAATTCTACACATTCGCGCTCAAAAGGTGGGTCTTGCTCTCGCAGACAATCAAACAGCAGTCCTAATAAGTCTCGTACATGACCACCACTGATTAAACACAGTCGGTCTAAGGTTTCTGGGCTATCAAACAACTCTGTAATTAAGCCTAACCGATCGCTCGGCAAAATGTCTGGAAAAGCCCTAGCTAAAACCATTTGTTGCATCAGCGCTAACCCTTCGTTGAAAATCTCCCCAGAACGGAGACGTACAGGTATCATCGGTAACACCTTCGGCGCGACACCACCGCCTAAGCGATGCTGGAGTTCGGCGCTATCGTTGGAGAAAGTTAAAGCCAAAGGAATCGTGTAGACTATGTGACAATGCAGTTTACGTAACTGCTCACCCCGCTCGATAAATAAATATTCTGGCAGCGATCGCCCCGATGGTAAAGGTCGAATCGCGACTCGATCCAGGTTATCAACAATTACTACAAGGCCTTTCTTTCCTAAAGCTTTGAGTTGTTTATTAGCACTCTCAAGCAGTTCTTTATTAATCGACTGCAAAATATTTTGTGTGCGCGGTTCTAGATAGTCTCTCAACCGTCTTCGCAATTGTGGACTTTCTTTAGTCTTAGCCGTAATTTTGGCAATCCCAACAGATAACTCTGCTTCTACTCCCAGATCAATTGGCGTCTGCATAAAATCCACAACTTCACTAAATAACTTAGTAAAGTAGCTGGGTTTGAGGCGAATTTTCATTGCCTCTAAACTTTCGCTCACCTGACCGGCAACCGCCAACAAAATATCAGTCACATCCACATCTGCCATTTCGAGGACATGGGTGGACTCAAAGTAAACAACATGAAACTGCTGTTCCTCTAATTCAGCCTTCAGCCGCAATAGTTCCGTCGATTTTCCACAGCCGAGATGACCTGTAAATAATTGACAGGTGGGTGCATCCGGCGATATCCGAGTGATAGTACGCTGCAAAGCTTCAATGATTTTGCCACCCCGCACCGTCGCAAAATCAATATAGTACCTGCGATCGCTAGCATTTCCTATCATTAGAGGTCTGCTCGGATTGCAAGCCTGATAAAATCTTTCTAAATCTAGGAGCATATCTAATCGAATTAATTCAACGAGTAATCAAAAACAAAACCTACTATTTCAACACATTTTTTTAGAGAATTTATGCCTGATTTCATTACATATCTCTGAAGACTACTAACTCAACTAGCAGCATTCCGGATGATTGTTTAAGTATTGTATTTTCTGTTCCACACGGCAATGCTAACATTTATTAATTAAGCAACAATACTACTACAAGTACAAACTGCTAAACTTCTAATATCAAATTGGGTACTTTTATAAATATTAAAAATATCCTACCTGCAAAAAGGTAATCTTGAGTACAGTTTTACCTCATTTCTAGATGAAAAGTTCATAGTAAGCACTTTAGTGCTTTAGTAAAGACCAAAGCCACTACAAAACCTCACAATTAGCTGGGAGTGGGGAGTGGGGAAGAAGCCTTTTTGTGATGCACTGATTTTTTCAAAAATCAAACAGAATTTCCATATATCATCTATCTTTTTTATTTGTGAAAAAAGAATATTTGCAGAGCCTTGGTAATTATAAGTAAAATTTAACACTAGTTTTTCTACATCATCGCAACCTGCTAAAAAAATGACTAAAAAACTTAACCTCAATAATTACAAACAAGCAATAGCAGATTTATACGATCGCAGAAGTCTAACCTATGATGATAGCCAGTGGCATTGGCAAATTTGTCAACATCTTTGGGAATTTTCTCAACCTAGCTCTGGGCAGTATATTTTAGATATTGGCACAGGTACAGGTCATCTGGCGATCGCAGCTGCTCAGATCGTTGGAGATCAAGGAAGAGTAGTCGGTATAGACATTTCTAGTAAAATGTTGGAATTAGCAAAAGCTAAGGTTGCAGCACTAGGTTTAAGTAATGTAGAGTTTCAATTAGCAGATGCCGAATCGCTTGATTTTGCTGCTAATACTTTTGACCGAGTTTTGTGTGCCAACGTATTTCCTTGGATAGAGAATAAAAGAGCCACATTAGAGAGTTGGCATTTATTTCTTAAACCTGGTGGGGTAATTGGCATTCATACACCTGCTGATACAGCATATATTGGATATATTGTGTTGCAAGAAGTCTGTAAAAAATATAATGTTTTTCTAGAGCCGAGTAATCGAATCGGCACACTTGAAACATTCCAAAGCCTATTTGTAGACACTGGCTTTGACATTATAGAAACTCAAATTGAGCAGCATGGTAAGTATATTAGTTTAGAACAAGCAAAAGCAGCTTGGGAAGTAAATACTTTTTCACATCTAGAAAAATATCGTAATTTTTCCTCACAACTGTCTTCAGAACAATTAGTTAAAGCTCAAGCTGAATTTGCAGCAAAACTAGAAGCACTGCAAACTGAACAAGGAATATGGGATGAACTCACTACCTGGTACGTGCTAGGTCGAAAACCAGAAACCATTAAATCTGCGTTTTAGTTTAGCGATCGCGGTATTTGCAAATACATAACGTCTAAATGAGTTGGGAGACATTCGCACCTTGCCCTTATGGGTGGCGGTGATGGTGCTAACCGAAGAAGATACACTAAGGTCAAAGAAAAGAGCAGGGGAGTTAAGGAAACTGGGGGAGAAAACCGCATACATATTAAAACAAGAACATTTCACACTTCAGAAGTGATTTAATACGCATATTTAGTATTCGATAAATGCGTAAGTTTTTATTTAACAAAAATTTCCAACCCCAGAAACTAAGCTAATAGTCTGCAACTTAAATGTCCAACAGCTTATTTAATCCTTGCAAGTACCAATGCGAAGACAGTCCTCGGTTTGGTCATCTCTGGCTGATATTTGCCATGGTACTCTCGGTAAACGAATATTTGTGCTACGTGTAACCAGAGTACTTATAATAGGGAGTTGGTTTTGGAAAATTGGCAGACTACTACTAGTCAAGCTTGGCTCGCCATTGTATAGATAAACAGGCAACGCCACCAGACCAATGCAAATTGTCCTCTTCATACAAATTTCAGTAAAAATTTCCGATTGCGCTACGTTTGAGATGCCACCTTGATGAACCGGAGTTTAAAAACTGAGCATTGTATGTTGATTTTGTGTCAATTTACGCAATGCTACTATACGCAGAGACTTGTTTTGTAACTCATTGGTTCCACTTATTTTCGGATAAGTATTGCCTACAAGATGGCTTTCTACTAACTTATGCAGGCGCAACCCTCAAAAACCGGATCAAAATTGGGGAATTGGGAATTGGGAATTAATTATTTTCTCCCCTGCCCTTCATCCCTTGGTTGGTGAGTTTCGGCTACGCGGTAATCGAGCGAAGTCGAGATTCAACTACCGCAGAGTCGAACCACATCATCATGCCGACACTAAACCAGAGGTTCTATCTTGCGTAGCTGCTTCCCAGATAAAATAGTTAACAAATGTTGCCCAATTGCTGACTCATGACACCTTCACAAGATCTAGATACCATCAACAATCCTGATATTGACCAAGAAGAAGACGGCAACTCAGAAGGTGATTCTCTTGATGAGTTGCCGAATGAGGTCGAAATGTCCCTGTTCGACCACTTGGAAGAGTTGCGACAACGCATTTTTTACTCGCTGATAGCTGTAGCAATTGGTGTTATCGGCTGTTTCTTTGCCGTCAAGCCAATTGTCCAGCTACTAGAAGCACCCGCTCAAGGAGTAAAGTTTCTACAACTCGCTCCTGGAGAGTATTTCTTTGTCTCCCTAAAAGTTGCAGGCTACAGCGGCTTGGTACTTTCTAGTCCTTTTATTCTCTACCAACTTATTCAGTTCGTTTTACCAGGACTAACTCGCCGCGAACGTCGTTTGTTGGGACCTGTGGTTTTAGGGTCAAGTGTACTGTTTGCTGGGGGATTAGTATTTGCTTACTTGCTGCTGATTCCTGCTGCTTTGAAATTCTTCATTAGCTACGGTGCAAGTGTAGTGGAGCAATTATGGTCAATTGACAAATATTTTGAATTTGTGCTGTTGCTGTTATTCAGCACTGGTTTAGCGTTTCAAATTCCCATCATCCAACTTTTGCTTGGTAATTTGGGAATTGTCTCTTCTGAGAAAATGCTTGCTGGTTGGCGTTATGTGATTATAGGCGGAGTAGTTTTAGGAGCTGTTCTCACACCTTCTACAGACCCCCTTACCCAAAGTCTTTTAGCGGGAGCAGTGCTAGGGCTTTATTTTGGTGGTATTGGATTAGTTAAACTTACGGGGAAATGAGGGAATTGGGAACGGGAAATTGGGAATGGGGAATGGGAATAGACAATAAATAAGGGTTTTTGCTCAATGTCTATTAGTTATGATGATTTTGAACAGCGAGTCTAATGAGATTAAAGATATTGAAGAAATTGCTCAACAAGCTCATTCGGGAGAAGATGTTTCTGAGCATTTCACAGGTTGTTTTCAAGCAAAGCAACAAGTTAGTATTGCCTTTCCGTTGGAATTATTGCGAAGTATTGATGCAGAGTGCCAACAGCAAAAGATTAATCGTCAAGATTGGATTACATTGGTTTGCGCCGAAAAAATTCGTGAGGTTCAAGCTAGCAGAATATCCAAGGCTGTTTAAGTCAAATGTAGCGCAATAGCTTTAAGTTAGTGGCTTGGGATGATGAATTTGCAAATTACCTTGGTTGCATAAGTGAAGACGATCGCAAATCCAGTTGATCTGTAATCATGACTCACAAAATATTTAGGCGAATAAATTAAGCAGGTTGCTATTAAAAATATTACTAACAAATCTCAAAATACAAAGCTCTACGTGAAATTATTTATAATATCCATTCTGAAGAACGTTCACCCAAATCGAGAGGAATGCTCACAGCTTTGCCGAGTCGGGGGCGATCGCGTGTTTGGGTAATAAATGTTTGCACTTGTGTTGTTCCACCCAAAGCATGAAGATAATTGGCAACGCTATCAAGATGCTCTTGGTACTCTGCCTCGCTCAGAGGGAAAGAAGCTTGCTCTAGATATTTCCACATGACTTGCAAAAATATTTTCCCTTGTGTCCGCCGAAACTGCACGTCGTAAGAATATCCCCACTTATCTAGCAACAGTTGGCGTAATTCCTGTCCTGTCATAGCTTTTCTCAATTAGATTTTACATTTAGTTATGATGTTAAGTTCCGTAACTCCAGTATGATAAGGATATAAAGAAATGTAATGCTAACAGATAAAGATGCCATAAATATCTTGGAACACAGAAATCAGGCATCGTTGTAGAGGTTAGCATTTCGACTCAGGCAAGAGTTGCTCAAGTCATAGTAATCTTGTCAAAATGCTTAACAAAATACACAAAAAGCGCGTAGATTATGGCTCAATTTTCTGAATCAATGGACGTGCCCGATATGGGGCGTCGGCAATTCATGAATCTGCTCACTTTTGGGACAGTCACTGGAGTAGCTCTGGGTGCATTGTATCCCGTTGTCAAGTACTTTATACCACCAGCTAGCGGTGGTGCAGGTGGCGGTACAACGGCAAAAGACGAATTAGGCAACGATGTTAGCGTCAGTAAATTTCTGGAGGGTCGTAATCCAGGCGATCGCTCTCTAGTTCAAGGTCTCAAAGGTGATCCTACCTATATTGTGGTGGAAAGCAAAGAGGCGATCGTTGATTATGGTATTAACGCCGTCTGTACTCACTTAGGTTGTGTTGTTCCTTGGAACGTTGCTGAGAACAAATTTAAATGCCCTTGTCATGGTTCTCAGTATGACGCCACTGGTAAAGTTGTCCGGGGCCCGGCACCCAAGTCTTTGGCATTGAGCCATGCCAAAACAGACGACGACAAAATCGTTCTCACCCCTTGGACTGAAACCGACTTCCGCACAGGTGAAGAACCTTGGTGGGCGTAAGCAGTGCTGAGTTATTAGTTTTGAGTTTGAAGTCAAGAGTTTCAAATAAATTCTTGACTAATGACAAGTGATTAATGACAAATGACAAATGAACGCCACTTAGTTCAATGGGGAAACCCCCCAACGTAGTGGCTCCCAATGACTAACTCAATCGTTGCCTTATAGAGATGAGAAACGCTTCCATAACAGCGAGGTTAACTCGCAATGCTAGAGTAATTTTAAATACATTGCTCATAGCTATCGCTACTGTGACTATTTTCTGCATCAGCGATCTAGCCTTCCCTCAAGCTGCTGCTGCTTATCCTTTTTGGGCACAGCAAACCTATCCCGAAACTCCCCGCGAACCAACTGGGCGGATTGTTTGTGCTAACTGTCACCTGGCAGCCAAGGTAACAGAAGTGGAAGTTCCTCAATCTGTGCTACCTGATACTGTATTTAAAGCTGTGGTGAAAATCCCCTATGACACCAGCTTGCAGCAAGTAGGCGCTGATGGTTCCAAAGTAGGCTTGAATGTCGGTGCTGTGTTAATGCTGCCCGAAGGGTTCAAAATCGCCCCTGAAGACCGCATTTCTGAAGAACTGAAAGAAGAAGTAGGCGATACCTACTTCCAAACCTACAGCGAAGACAAAGAAAACGTCGTTATTGTTGGGCCTTTGCCTGGTGAACAATATCAAGAAATCGTCTTCCCAGTTCTATCTCCTAATCCCGCAACCGATAAAAACATCCAATTTGGTAAATATTCAGTTCACGTAGGTGGCAACCGCGGACGCGGACAAGTTTACCCCACTGGCGAAAAGAGCAACAACTCAGTCTATAGCGCTTCTGCTACTGGCACGATTACCAAAATCGCCAAAGAAGAAGATGAAGACGGTAACGTCAAATATGCTGTCAGCATCCAGAGCGAAGCTGGTGAAACTGTGACTGATAAAGTTCCTGCCGGGCCAGAATTAATTGTTTCCGAAGGACAAGCAGTTAAAGCTGGTGATGCTTTAACCAACAACCCCAACGTTGGTGGATTCGGTCAACAAGATGCCGAAATTGTCCTGCAAGACGCCGGAAGAGTTAAAGGACTAATTGCGTTCGTCGCGTTGGTAATGTTGGCTCAAGTTATGTTAGTGCTGAAGAAGAAGCAAGTAGAAAGAGTTCAAGCTGCGGAAATGAATTTCTAAATTCTCTGCTATATCATCACTTTTGGGACAGGTCAACAGCCTGTCTTTTTTATATTAAATTAATGTTATAATTAATGTTATAACATTAATTTAGTTTGTTACGCTGATGCGCTTACATATTGCATAATTTTCTGTAAAGGTTGTCATTTGTCCTTTATAAATAATAATGACAACCATCACGAGTTAATGTGCAATTTAGATGCATAACAAAGGACTTGCTTATGGCTAATAAAATTTATCCTATTACTCATGCAAAGGTAGGGAATCAAAATGGATTTCGCTTACCTCGTGCGTTTTCTAAAGATTATCCTCATTTAGCTAATGCGTCAGGCTATATTGAGGTATTGTCAAATAACACTTTTTTGGTTCGATTAGAAACTGATGATGTTGACGAAGCTGATGAAGCAGAGAGTATTATAATGAGCCTTTTTCTTGACTTTTTGATGAAGGATGCTATGCAAAATCCTTCTCGGCTTGTTCCTTATACTCAAGAGATGAGTGATGAAATAGACGATTTACTTACTGATGTAGTCTTAGATTAATGGCTGCTTTCACTTGTAATGGATGGCAAACTTTCTTCTACCCATTGTTTAATGAACAATGGGTAGAATTGCGTGATAAAGTGCGTATTTTACAAAGTGAGCTATCTAAAGAAGAATTTATTATACATGCAGATACAAAATTATTAAAAGCGCTTAATATTGCAATTAAAGAAAAAATTCCTCAAGATCCTTTTGCTTCATATTTTGTTTTACAAAAACCCTTACATAAATATGGTCGTCTCAAAAAGATGGGACTACCAGAACGATATAGATTATTTTTTAGAGCATTTAAAGAACAAAAAATTATTATTATTCTTTGGTTGGGTTTTCCTCACAAAGAAGGGGATAAAAAAGATTGTTATCGAGTATTTACAAATAAAGTTAAGAATGGGGAGTTTCCTACAAGTTTAGATGAGATGATCGCAGAATACCAATTAAAAAACTCTGGAGAGGAAAACGAAAGTACATAAATATGCATAACATGATTAGTAAAGAAACTGCTGAACATTATTTATGGGGTAGTAATTGTCATGGTTGGCATCTTTTAAACAAGCACAGTTGAGCGTAATTCATGAACTTATGCCACCGAGAACATCAGAACTGAGACATTATCACCAGCGATCGCAGCAGTTTTTCTTTATCTTATCTGGAAAAGTAACTTTAGAAATCGGTGGTTATCGACAAGTTATTTTTAAGCACGAAGGGGTAGAAGTTTCTCCTCATGTTGCTCATCAAATATTTAATGAAGGCGATCGCAATTGAGAATTTCTGGTGATTTCACAACCTCCTAGTCATGGCGATCGCGTTTTGATTAGTTAGCTATGGTTAGTTGAATAATTCAGATGCTAAATTGAATTTACCCCAATCAAGTTGAGGTATCCGACCATGACAACCTCAGTAGAATATTATCCTATTACTCCCATTGAGTATCCAGATGAGGACGGTAAGCCATTGGCAGAAGGTGATTTCCAGCGAAAATATCTGTTATATGCGGTTGATGTACTAGGCATTTATTTTCAAAATTGTCCTAATGTATACGTTTCTGGTAATCTTTTTATCTATTATGAGAAGGGTAATCCAGAATCAGTTGTAGCCCCAGATGTATTTGTAATATTCGGAATTGATAACAAGGAACGCCGTTCTTACAAAACTTGGCAAGAAAACAATAAAACTCCTGACTTTGTTCTAGAGATTACCTCAAAAACCACTCGCAGCAGAGACCAAGGTGCCAAAAAAGGAATCTATGCCTTTCTAGGAGTGCGTGAATATTTTCAATATGATCCGACTGGGGATTATCTTAATCCCCAACTCCAAGGTTTACGCTTGCTCGAAGGTAATTATTTACCAGTGGAAAACAATACCATGCCAGATGGTACACTTTCTCTAAGTAGTGAAGTTTTGCAGCTAGAGCTAAGATTGGAAGCGGGAAAACTGCGCTTTTACGATTCAGTTACAGGTCAAACACTCCTAAGCCATGAAGAAGAAGCAACTGCACGACGAATTGCAGAAGCAGCTCAACAGCAAGCAGAAGCAGCTCAACAGCAAGCAGAAGCAGCTCAACAGCAAGCAGAAGAAAAAGCACAAAAATTAGCAGCTAAACTTAGAGAACTAAATATTGATCCAGATAGTCTTTAGCAAAATAGCTATGGTTCTTCAATACTTATCATGCTTAAGTTGGGACTTAAAAAGCTTATAAAGCTTGCTAGGCAAGGAAAAACATGTTTATTTTTTCATATTCTTTTTTCAGATTACTCTTTTCCCTGTTCCCTGTTAAGCGTTCCCTCTTAACAAAGTGTTTATTTAGCATAACAAGTACGATAGAGCCATAGCTATTTAGTCACCATCTAAGCTGTTCCACATATAACTTGCATAATTAGGGCGGGCAAGATGCCCACCCCACAAGAGTTTTATTTAATTTGATTATGTAATTTAGATGTTTTTTAGCTTATCGATTCTCAAGCTTGTGCTTATAGAAAGATGTCAAGCCACTTCTATTTTCGCTACAAATTTGGATAGAAAGGCTGTGTGATCGGTATTAGGCAATGGTAGACAAATCCCAAGAAAAAATAGAGGTGAACCAATCAATTAACTCACCTAAACCTCAAGAAGAAGCATCAAAAATAGAAATCAGGACTCAACTATCTTTATTAGAGTTTTTCGCTCTGACTGTAGGCGAATTAGGAAATACCGCCGCCAAACAAACACACAAGTTAATTGAGCAGGCAACTCAAACCACTGGCAAGATAGTAAATAACCTCAGCCAAAATTGGTTGATTAGAAAACTATCTGGAGTATTAAATCTCAATTGGTTAGTTGGTGCTGCTGACAATGTTGATTTGGAAAAAGCAGAAGCAGCAGTAAACAAACTCAAGCAAAAGTATCCTCAAGAATCACCTAGTCAACTTGCTCACCGCATTATGGTGGAAAAAGCAACCCAAGCAGGGGGAATTGGGCTTGCTAGTAGTATTTTGCCAGGAATAGCGATCGCATTATTGGCAATTGATTTGGCAGCAACGACTAAATTGCAATCAGAAATGCTTTATCAGATTGCCTCTCTTTATGGACTAGATTTAAAAGATCCGGCCCGTAAAGGTGAAGTTTTAGCAATTTTTGGTCTGGCATTGGGTGGTGGGCGTCTTTTGAAAGCCGCTGGGTTAGGCTTGCTGCGAAACGTGCCTTTTGCAGGTGCAGCGATCGCCGCCAGCTCAAATGCGACAATGATTTATTCATTAGGATACGCTGCCTGTCGATTTTATGAAGCCAAACTCGATGCTGCAACTTCCCTGACTTCCAAAAAGACACTAGCACAGTTGAAAGCTCAAAGTGAAGATTATCTTGAAACAGCGATCGCTCAAAAAGCCATCATGGATCAAATTTTAGTCCACATGATCCTTGCCAGTCATCCAGAGAAAACATGGTCGGAAATCTTACCAGAGTTGCAAGCTTTAAACCTCAGTTCTACTTGCTTGGATGCCATTGCTCAAAACATCAAATCACCTATGCCATTAGATACACTGCTTAACCCTGTTTTGTCAGTTTGGGAGAAGCCTATCGCTGAAAGCCTTTTGGAGCTTTAGTTTTAAGCTTTTGGTTATAAATTTTAGTTACTGTTAGAAAATAAAGGCTCAAAGCTAGATTGGATGAAAGTTTCAGAATCTTGCTTTGATTATTACTTTCCGAGAGTGACATAAAAGGGTTAATCAACTTAATCGTGATTATGCCATCCCCTTATTAGCCCAGTGTTACAGAATTGCCAAACTTGACAATCAGACTACACCCATTGAACAACAAGTGATTACTGCGATCGCTAACAAATTTGACATGGGTAATTCGTAATTCGTAATGACGCGACGCTCCTGCGTCGCTAACGCTAACGCTATCGAGGACTCGCTACCGCTACGCTAACGTAATTCGTAATTCGTAATTGGGAATTGTCATTTGTAATTGATTATTCTCTGCGTCCCCGCGTCCCCGCGTCTCCGCGTCTCCCCCAGTCCCCAGTCCCCACTCCCCACTCCCCACTCCCCACTCCCCACTCCCCACTCCCCACTCCCTTAAGATCAAAAAGGAATTTTGAGCAATACTGGTACAAGAAGGAATACTTACACAAAATCTCAAAATGGTAATTCAACCGAGTAATACGCCTTTGCTAGAGTGGGCGGGTGATAGTTTGGCAATTGGATTATTTGAAGATGCAGTAGAGTTAACTGGCGAATTGGCTACTCTCAATGAAAAGTTTGGCGGAATCTTAAAAGAACTGATTGCTGAAGAGGAATTCACGGGGAAAGCCAACAGCACTATCTCTACTCGTTTAGCTGCTGGTAGCCAAGTTCGGAAAGTAATTTTGGTAGGTTTAGGTAAACCGGATGCACTAAAACTAGACAATATTCGTCGTGCTGTGGCGGCTGTGGCTAGGGTTGCCAAAAAACAAAAAAGCAAAACTTTAGGGTTCAGTTTTCCATTATGGAACAATGACCCGGCAGCAACTGCCCAAGCTATGGCTGAAGGTGTGCAACTAGCGCTTTATCAGGACAATCGTTTTAAATCAGAGCCAGAAGATAAAGGGCTACAAATTGAATCAGTAGATTTCCTGGGATTTGACGGACAAGAAGCAGCGCTCAACCGCGCTAACCAAATCGTTTCAGGGGTAATTTTGGCACGGCAATTGGTAGCAGCACCAGCTAATGCAGTAACACCAATTACTTTAGCGGAAACTGCCCAAGCGATCGCCAAAGATCACGGTTTGCAATTGGAAATTCTCGAACGAGAAGACTGTGAAAAGTTGGGCATGGGTGCTTTTTTGGGAGTTGCTCAAGCTTCTGATTTGCCACCGAAGTTTATTCACCTGACTTACAAACCAACAGGTACACCCAAAAAGAAACTAGCAATTATTGGTAAAGGTTTAACCTTCGATTCTGGTGGACTCAACATCAAAGGTGCTGGTAGCGGCATCGAAACCATGAAAATCGATATGGGTGGGGCAGCTGCCACCTTGGGTGCAGCCAAAGCCATTGCTCAACTCCAACCAGAAGAAGTAGAAGTTCACTTTATCTCGGCGGCGACTGAAAACATGATTAGCGGTCACGCCATGCACCCAGGAGACATTCTTAAAGCATCTAACGGCAAAACGATCGAAGTCAACAACACCGACGCTGAAGGGCGTTTGACCCTTGCAGATGCTTTGGTGTTTGCTGACAAATTGGGACTAGATGCGATCGTTGATTTAGCTACCTTGACAGGTGCAAACGTGATCGCATTAGGAGATGACATTGCTGGCTTGTTTACTCCTGATGATGCTGTAGCCTCCCAACTAGAGAAAGCTGCTGAAATAGCTGGCGAAAAGATTTGGCGAATGCCAATGGAAGAAAAATATTTTGAAGGATTAAAATCTGGCATTGCGGATATGAAAAATACTGGCCCACGTCCAGGTGGGGCCATTACTGCGGCTCTTTTCCTCAAGCAGTTTGTTAAAGATACTGCTTGGGCACACTTAGATATAGCAGGCCCAGTTTGGACAGATAAAGAAAATGGTTACAACGGCGCAGGGGCAACAGGCTATGGTGTTCGTACACTAGTTAACTGGGTACTGAGTTCCCAGTAGTCAGGGCTGAGTGAGGGGATGCACTTCGACTTCTCCTTTGGAGACGCTACGCGTAGCAAGATCCCGTTCGCGTTAGCGTCTCCAAAGGAGAAGGGTATGCTCAGTGACCGGGGGATGAGGAAGACGCGGGGACGCGGGGACAAGAGGACGCGGGGACGCAGAGAATGACAAATGACAATTCCCAATTCCCCATTCCCAATTCCCTATTTAGTAATAAAACTACGTCGCCATCTGGTAAAATCTGTAAGGTTTCTATGAAGCTCCAAGCAATGGAATCGACTTGTGTACGGATTGCAATTGATGCAATGGGAGGGGACTATGCACCCGGGGAAATCGTTGCTGGCGCACTGCGGGCACGAGAAGAATTAGGTGTGAAAGTATTGTTGGTTGGCGATCCCCAACAAATTGAAGCCGCCCTGCCATCAAAAACAAATTTGAGGCAAGTAGAGATCGTCCCTGCCGAAGAAGCGATCGCAATGGACGATGAGCCTTTAAATGCCGTCAGACGCAAACCCAAGGCCTCCATTAATGTAGCCATGGATTTGGTTAAGAAACAGCAAGCAGATGCTGTATTTTCTGCTGGGCACTCTGGGGCAGCGATGGCAGCAGCTTTGCTAAAATTAGGACGATTACCAGGAATTGACCGCCCAGCAATCGGTACAGTGTTTCCCACGATCATTGCTGGCAAGCAAGTGCTAATTCTTGATGTCGGTGCGAATGTAGACTGTCGCCCAAAATTTTTGGAACAGTTTGCTGTCATGGGGTCGGCTTACAGTCAATTTGTATTAGGAACAACCGAACCCAAAGTAGGTTTATTAAATATCGGTGAAGAGGACTGTAAAGGCAATGATACAGCCGTTCGCGCTCACCAACTGCTACGCGAAAATACTCAAATAAATTTTATTGGCAACGCTGAAGGACGAGACGTACTTTCCGGTCAATTTGATGTAATCGTCTGTGACGGCTTTGTTGGCAATGTATTACTGAAATTTGCCGAAGCTGTCGGAGGAGCAATCCTACAAATTCTCAAGGAAGAGTTACCCCAAGGATTGCGTGGTCAAATTGGCACGGCACTTTTAAAGCCAAATCTCAAACGCATTAAGCAACGGATGGATCACGCAGAACATGGTGGGGCGCTACTGTTAGGCGTTGCAGGTGTCTGCTTTATTGGCCATGGTAGCTCACAAGCACCTTCGGTTTTTAACGCCATCCGCATGGCAAAAGACGCTGTTGATAACCAGGTACTGCAAAGAATTAAGTCCCAATATCAAGTGCTACAGCACGAAAGCAGTTAGCCATCAGTTATCAGTCATGAGTCATTTGTCCTTTGTTTGTATGTCAGGACAAAAGACAAATGACTAAGGACAAGGGACAAAAAGCTGATAGCTTGGGAGACTAGGAGTGCAAAATTTAGGTATAGCAATCACTGGAAGTGGCTCGGCAACACCCGCAACTTCTCTACACAACCAAAGACTGACTGAGTTAGTTGAAACCTCAGACGAATGGATTACCACAAGAACGGGAATTCGTCAACGGCGACTAGCACAACCAACAGAGTCTTTAAAATCACTCGCCTCAGAAGCAAGCAGACAGGCGATCGCCGCGTCAGGCATCAAGGCAGAAGAAATAGATTTAATTCTGCTGGCGACTTCCACCCCAGACGATTTGTTTGGTAGCGCTTGTCAAATTCAAGCAGAATTAGGAGCCATCAGAGCAGTAGCCTTTGACTTAACAGCTGCTTGTTCAGGCTTTATATTTGGACTAGTTACAGCCGCCCAATACATCAGAACTGGAGTTTATCAAAATGTACTGTTGATAGGGGCGGATATCCTCTCTCGTTGGGTAGATTGGCAAGATAGGCGTACCTGTGTACTCTTTGGAGATGGTGCAGGAGCGGTAGTATTGCAAGCTTCCAAGTGCGATCGCTTGCTAGGATTTGCACTTAAAAGTGACGGCACTCAAAACGGCTGTCTCAACCTCCCATATCAAGCCACGCCAAGAGAACTACTTCCAGGGGTAAAAGTTGCTCAAGGCACTTACCAACCCATAGACATGAACGGCAAAGAAGTCTACCGCTTTGCTGCTCAAAAAGTGCCAGAAATCATTGATAAAGCCTTATTTCAAGCTAACCTCAGCGTTGACCAAATCGATTGGTTAGTATTACATCAAGCCAATCAGCGGATTCTGGATACCGTTGCCCAACGCTTAAATATTCCAGAACATAAAGTAATTAGTAATCTTGCCCATTACGGCAACACCTCAGCAGCCTCCATACCCTTAGCTTTAGATGAAGCAGTGCGGCAAGGTAAAATTAAACCCAACGACATCATTGCTACCTCCGGCTTTGGTGCCGGCCTCACCTGGGGTGCAGCAATTTTTCAATGGGGAAGATAGGGATTGGACTTCTCCTGTCGGAGACGCTCCGCGAACGACTTCGCTCAGCCACGGGGAATTGGGGATTGGGCTTCTCCTGTCGGAGACGCTCCGCGAACGACTTCGCTCAGCCCACGAGGAATTGGGAATTAGTAAATTTTTACCCAGTCCCCAGTCCCCAGTCCCCAGTCCCCAGCCCCAAATGACCAATGACAAACGACAAATGACCAATGACTAAAACCGCATGGGTGTTTCCCGGACAAGGTTCTCAAGTACTGGGAATGGGAACAGATTTATTAGATATACCTGCCGCTAAGGATAAATTTGCTGAAGCTGAAACGATTTTGGGCTGGTCTATCACAGATATCTGTCAAAACGAAGAAAAGTTAGCACAGACACTGTACACACAGCCATGTCTGTATGTAGTGGAAAGTATTTTCACCGACATCATTCGAGAACGAGGACATCAACCAGATTTAGTTGCAGGCCACAGTTTAGGAGAATATGTTGCCCTTTACGCTGCTGGTGTCTTTGAATGGTCTGCGGGGTTACGCATGGTGAAACGTCGTGCAGAACTGATGGATAGTGCCGCAGGTGGATTAATGGCAGCCTTAATGAACTTTGATCGCGAACAGTTAGAAACTGTCATTGCCCAAACACCCGATGTCGTATTGGCAAATGACAACAGTCCCGCACAGGTAGTAATTTCTGGTACTCCCGATGCTGTACAAGCGGTAATGTCTCAAGTTAAAGCCAAGCGTGCTATACCCTTAAAAGTTTCTGGGGCATTTCACTCTCACCTAATGGCAACTGCGGCTGTGGAATTTCAAGAAGTTTTAGAATCTACAGAATTTCAAACAGCTGTTGTACCAGTATTATCTAATGTAGAACCAGTTCCAGCTGTTGATGCAGAAATCTTAAAGCAGCGCCTGAGTCAACAAATGACTGGCTCAGTTAGGTGGCGAGAAATTTCTCTACAACTATCAGCTAGTGGTATCCAGCGAGTTGTGGAAATTGGCCCTGGTAATGTGCTAACTGGCTTAATTAAACGTACTTGCTCTAATTTAATATTAGAAAATATTCGTAATATTACTGAGTTACCCGTTTAACCAGTTCCGTGGGTTTAAGTCCCCCGGTTCCATAACCAGCAAGTTTTGTAATGGGGTTAAATCACCATTACAAAACTTAATTACGTTAGCGTTAGCGTTAGCGAAGCGGTAGCGAGTCCGCGATAGCGTTAGCGTTAGCGACACAGGAGCGTCGCGTCATTACGAATTACGAATTATTTAATTGAAAGTCCCTATTCTTCTCTGGTTGGTACTACTACAGCCGAAGGATCTGAATGTTGTGATTCCTCAGGAGGTACTGCTGGGATCATTTCCGGTTGAGGCAAGTTAGAATCCTTGCGAATAGGAGGTAAAACACTGCGTGGTGAGGGTGTAGGTACAGCCTTACGAGATGCTCGAATTGCTCGTAGCTTTTGTACTATCGAGGGTGAGGGTGGAACTTTAGGTGCGGTTGCAGATTGATCGCGATTTGGCGATCGCTCTGTGGTATTTGTAGTGTTTTGAGTGGTAGTCGATTCTTCTTGAGGAATCGGGCGATTGCGTTGACGCCGTTTGAAAGTGGAGACAGGTCTAGTTTGAGTGGTGTTAGTCTCTTTCGCCGATGGTGAAGATGTAGTATCAGTGTCAGGTACTTTCGCAGCAGGTTCTTGCAGAGGTTTTTCAAAAGTTGGTTTTGCAACTGGCTGGGGCTGAGATTTGGGGAGTAGGCTAGTGATGCCAAAACCCGCTGTAGCAGCAACAACAGCGACACCAGCACCAATTAATACTTGAGAGCCTAATTTTTTAGCTGATGCGGTGACTTTCCTTGATGATTTTGCCTGAATGTGATTTTGGGGAATTTTCTTTTCTGGTTGCTGTGCAGATAAATTGATGGTTGGCACTGGATAATTAGATCCAGGTTGTGGCGTCACATCGACTCGATTTCCGGGTAGTAATTTCAGCCATTCAGCAACTGACGCTGGACGATGGCGAGATTCCACTGCCATCCCCCGCATGACTGCTTGGTTGACAGCAGCGCTGAGATGGGGTTGTAGTTCGCAGGGAGAGGGCATTTTCTCGCGATCGCGCAGTAGGGCTGGGATGGGAACTTGGGCTGTCAACAGTGCATATAAGGTTGCTGCTAAACCATAAATATCTGTTGCTGGTGTGCGTGGTGCTTGCGAGAGATACTGCTCAATGGGGGAATAACCTTCAGAAACTAACCCTGTATGAGTTTGGCGTGCCCCACTATTAAATTCCCGCGCTATACCAAAATCTATTAGCACTACCTCTTGAGTTCCTTGGCGGAGGATAATATTATCTGGTTTGACGTCGCGATGCAGCAAACCGTTATTGTGTACTACCTGCAATGCTGCTCCAATTTGACGGATGTAATGAATGGCGATCGCTTCTGGTAATGGTATTCCTGGCAAGACAAATGCATCTCCCAAGGTATCCCCAGGAATGTATTCCATGACCATGTAAGGTAGCCTAGATTCGACAAAAAAGTCGCTGACTCTCACAATATTTGGGTGAACGCAAGTAGCTAACCTTCTGGCCTCATCTTGGAATTGGCGCTCAAACTTGGCGAAATCAGGATGTTGTCGCAGTCGTTCGTTGATGGTTTTCATCACTACATCTTGACCTAAGTAATGATGCTTAGCTCTGTACGTAATACCAAAGCCACCCCGCCCGATTTCCTGGAGTAGGGTATATTTTCCACCTTGTAAAGTTGTGCCTGCTAACATAAGGAGTTTCGAGTTATGAGTCTTAAGTTTTGAGAGGACTGCTGAAAAAAGTTTCTTATATTTTTGATTTAGTGACGAGGTTTCCCTACACCCCTAGTTATGGTAACAGTTTTGTTTTTTTCATAATACATTGACATTTTCCTTAACTAACCTTGATGCATGGTCAAGGGTTGTTAAGTTTCTCCGTCATGAAGTGAGTTGAGGGGCGATCGCTCTTCTATCACCTTAAACTATAATAAAATACATCTATCTTTAGATAGATTTTTTAGATAAAAAGCAGAGGTTAATGTTTTTAACGCAGAGTCACGCAGAGGTTCGCAGAGAAAATCAAGTGCGATCGCGCTAAAATTTTATCCAGTCCTCGTATATGATTTCTCTACTTTTTAAATCTACCCAAGCAACCATGGGTTTTACACAGCCGCTATCTTGGAGCCATTCGATGAATTTGTTCGCAGAGTTGATTTTTTTCTTCTCTACTGCGAGAGCTACTTCCATCATTTTCTCTTGCTTGCTGCTCCACGCCCGTTTTATACATTTTTCTATATATTTGTCTGGATCTTTTTGATCCTTTGATAGTTGTGATTTATCTGTTTTTACTTCTATTACATAAACTAATTTATTCTTTTTATTCCAATAAATCATGTCCAAACCTTGATTTCCGTTGACTTTGGAATCTATTAATTCTCCTTGATATGTTTTATTTAAATCATCAACTACTAACTGTTCTGCTACATTGCCGACATCAGTCGATGATACTGCATACTGACTAACAGCTTTGCTGGCACTATACGAAAAAAATGGTTGTTTTTGTTTCAGATCTTTCTCTGATTTTTCTTTTTCTCCCAAAGTTACTAAGTTTGTTATAGGTTTTCTTGTGTCAGGGATGGTTGTTCTCGATTCAATTTTAATAATATTTGCTCCTTCTCCCTGAGCTTTGCTGAATTTTTCAAAGATATCTGGATTTACTCCTGTATATTTAGCTGGATTATTCTTCTGCCTCTTGGCAGCATTTTCCTGCATATCGTCAAAATCTAGTTTTGAGAGTTGTTTAAAAGCACCAGAACTAGTATTTGTTTTAGATTCTGCTATGAGGATAGTTCGCTTATTTGGGTCAAATTTTTGTCCAGAACTATTAGCAGCTTCGGTAAGAAATTCTAATGCTGCTTCATCTTCAGGTAGAGGTTTTAATAGCACACCATGATCAACTCCATGTACTTGATCAAGTTTTAAAGGCCCATTATACTCAATGAAGTTCGCAGGCAAGAATTTATCAAATATTTCTTGTGTTTGTTTTTCTCCTACATCTCCTAAATCTTCTCGTTTATCTCTGTCTGGTAATTGAGGTTTCGGTGGGTTCCAATTTTTATATTTTGATTCATATGCTTGCGTTTCAAATTTCTTTTTTTTAGGGTCTGGTTTAGGCTTATTTATTTGCTGTTTTGCTTTAGTTAGCCCACCCTGAAGAACAGCTTGCTGCAAATAGTTGAAACTATATATGAATTTATTTGTTTTTAACGATTGCTTTACTTGCTCATAGAGTTGTCTTGTAAGCTGTGGTTCAGCATCCTTGTTAGGATCTCGAAGACTCTCGGCCAAATCATTAATAAAATCATCCCAGCCAGTAAATCCTTCTTCTTCTCGTTCTCCAAACAATCGCTTTGATATGGGGTCATCTAGATTTCCCTCAGCGGAATAATTCGCCATTTCAAGAACATTTTCGAGGTCTTTCCAAACGTTAAATGCTGAATCGATCTCATGTTTATCTCCATACATTTGTATCCGGCAGTCATGGTCAGATGGGTAAGACTTGGTAACTTGAGATACTAAGTTTGGTTGCTTTGGAAGTGATGGGGAGGTTTGAATAATTTGAGACGGTTCTTTAAATACTGCTCCCTCAGATGCGTGTGCTATTTTTGGCGAGTTTTGATTCTTGATCATCTTCGCCGCTAGCAAATCTGCCCCCGCCCGGTTGTAAGTTGGTTGTTTTTGCACAGGTAGAGGGGTCTCTAACTCTTGTGATTGCGTAGAAAAATCGCCTGTCCCATACTGATTCTTTCTCGTTTTGAGGATAGGGGATGATTTTCTAGAAAGACTGTGTTTTTGCGGCGGTTTATACATATGCCTCCTCCTGGAGACTTTGCAGTAGTAATGAGGAAATATTTTGTATTACATGCTTAAAGTTTAGATGCAATACCAGGCTAGATATAATCATTGCTACAAGCTTTAGTAATTATGGTATTTTTTCATCTATCTCTGCGCTGATTTCGGAGAAAGCAATGGATATTCCTGCACACCCTCACGCCTTTCAACCTAATATTTACCATGTTTTCACCGCTGTTGAGCGTGTGCGTCAAGCTCTCCAGGGATACATTGCCCATTTACAAAACTTGTCAGTTGAGGATGATTTTTCCCCCATACCAGAATTTTTAGCGGCTGAACAAGATGCTCCGACTGCTCTTGACCAAATCTGTTCTTTGTTTCAACTCTCTGCCTTTGAGCGCGATATTTTAATGCTGTGTATGGGCATGGAACTCGACCCCAACTTTGAAATTCTCTGTGCGGAAGCTCATGCACCCTGTAACCGTAACTATCCTACCTTCGGGTTGGCTTTTGTAGTTTTTTCTCAGCCCAATTTCCGTGTCTTATCACCCCAATCTCCTCTATGGCGCTGGCAGTTGATTGAAGTTAGCGATGGGCCATCGCTGGCTCAATCACGCCTGCGGATTGATCGGCGTATTCTCTGCTATCTTTTGGGTGAGCCTGCCCTTGATGCGAGATTATCTGGTGTTGTCCAGAAGATTTCAATAGAGAGATTTACGAATATTCCTCTGCCTCCATCGCAACAACAATTGGCTGACCAAATCGCTGCCACTTGGGTGCAGAGTGGTGGTTCTGCTCACTTGCCAATTTTCCAACTGTGCGGTGGAGATTTTTTTATTAAGCAGTCGATTGTGGCAACTGCTTGTCATCAGTTGGGATACAACCTGATGCAGATGTGTGCTGATTTTCTGCCTGTAACTCCTGAAGATTGTTATCATTTGCTGCAACGCTGGTGTCGAGAAGCGATGTTAACTAACAGCGTGCTGTTGCTTGACTGCGATACTCTCAAATCAACGGAATCTACACGGACAGCATCTTTGAACCAGTTTATTGAAGGCATCAGCACCTTGTTAATTGTCAGTAGCCAAGAACGTTGGCGACAACACCAGCGTCCTCTCGTCACTTTTGATGTCCCTGCCCTCAGCTATCAAGAACAACTTACTCTCTGGCAAACCCACCTGGGTGATATTGCTGACAATTTGCATAGTCAAGTTGAGGCGATCGCTACTCAGTTTAAACTTTCTCCTGTGATTATCCAAGCGGCCTGCTTACATTTTAAGAATCACAGTTCCCAAGTCAAGCTTGAAGATGGAAATAGCAAAGCATTGCCTAGCTTGACCCTTATGCAAGAGGATGAAAGAACAACCAACTCCCTAGCTAGTCAACTCTGGGATTTTTGCCGTGTCCAAGCCCGTCCCCAGTTGGATGATTTAGCTCAAAGAATTGAATCTCACGCTACCTGGGATGATTTGGTATTGCCCGATCGCGATCGTCAAGTTCTGCAAGACATTGCAACTCATCTGCGCCAACGTGTCAAGGTGTACCAGGAGTGGGGCTTTGCCAAAAAAGGCAAGCGGGGATTAGGCATCAGTGCCTTGTTCCATGGTCAAAGCGGCACAGGCAAAACCCTCGCAGCTGAAGTCTTAGCTAGGGAGTTTCGTCTAGATTTATATCGCATCGACTTAAGTACAACAGTTAGTAAATACATTGGCGAAACAGAGAAGAACTTACAGCGTATCTTTGATGCGGCCGAAGCCGGGGGAGTAATATTGCTATTTGATGAAGCAGATGCTCTGTTTGGTAAAAGAACTGAAGTCAAAGATAGTCATGATCGCCATGCTAATGTGGAAGTCAGCTATTTACTCCAGCGCATGGAAGCTTACCAAGGTCTAGCGATTCTCACTACTAACCTCAAAGACTCCATCGATCAAGCTTTTATGCGACGCATCCGATTTTCTGTTGCTTTCCCTTTCCCTCATTCCAAAGCACGCGCAGAGATTTGGCAACGCATATTTCCACCCCAAACACCCACAGATGGCTTAGACATCGAAAAACTCGCGAATTTGAGTATCGCAGGGGGAAATATCCGTAATATTGCTTTAAACGCTGCTTTTCTCGCCGCAGATGCAGCAGAACCCGTGCGAATGAGCCATTTGTTGCAAGCAGCTCAGCGAGAATATTACAAATTAGAGCGGAATCTTACTGATGGTCAAACTCAAGGCTGGGTTTAATGTTAATTCGTAATTCGTAATGACGCTCCTACGTCGCTACCGCTGCGCTAACGTAATTCGTAATTAATACATCCATAGAAAGGCTTGCTTTAAGAAATTTCTACTTGATATGTCATGCACTTTATTGCTGGTGTTCTTCCCAAGTTAAAGTACCGTTTTCGGCAATATCTCTTAATCCTTCTTCAAAGTCTATTTCATCTTCTTCGTCTTCCTGTTTACGAATTTTTAGTAATTCCAAAATTTCTTGCAAAGTATCGTCATAAGCCAGTTCTAACTGTTCATGAATTGCTTTGATTAATGCTTGCTTTTTAGTTGTAGTTTCCATAATTTATAGAAATTTGACTTGATTCATGAAATTATTTGCGTAGGCAGGAGTGAGAACTGATGCACTCGGCTTTCTCCTTGGTCATTGATGCCATAGTCACCCTGATTAAACCAGTAGCGAATCTACGCGCACGCCGCCCCCATATCCAAAATCATATCCTGGTTTATCACGCACGCCTGCAAGGTCTCCCAATACGGTATTAAGCTGTTCCACATATAACTTGCATAATTAGGGCGGGCAAGATGCCCACCCCACAAGAGTTTTATTTAATTTGATTATGTAATTTAGATGTTTTTTAGCTTACCAGAACCCAAAGCTGAGGCAAAGTCAGCAAACACAATACCTCATATTCGTGTAATTCGATGTTTTTGACTCTGGACTCTTGACTTTTGACTGCCTAAACGAAAAGATGTGCAAGTTAGATGAACTACCTACGCACTTCGCCGTCATTGTGAATTGGTATTGCTCCTAGATAGGGAACAGGAAATAGGAAAAACTGTTCCCTGTTCCCTGTTCCCTATTCACTTCTTCAATTTATGAGTGATTTATCTGATTTATCTGCAACTTCTCGTCTGCGGTTACTGATTTTAAGTAATGGTCATGGAGAAGATATAATCGCAACCCGTATTTTGCAGGAACTCCAACGACAATTAAACCCACCAGAGATTTTTGCTTTGCCTTTGGTGGGTGAAGGACGCGCTTATCAACGGTTGGGTATCCCATTGATTGGTTCAGTACGCACTATGCCTTCTGGTGGTTTCATTTATATGGATGGACGCCAACTTATGCGAGATGTGCAAGGAGGTTTGCTGCAACTTACCTTAACTCAAATTAAAGCTATACGTCGTTGGGTAAGTTCCCAAAAAAAGTTAGGCAACAAGAGAGCTATCTTAGCCGTAGGAGATATTGTACCGCTATTGTTTGCTACTTTTAGCGGTGCTAACTATGCTTTTGTGGGCACGGCAAAATCAGAATATTATGTGCGAGATGAAGTCGGATTACTCAAACGCAATTCAAAAGCTGCTCGTTGGGAAAACTTTTCTGGCTCAATCTATCATCCTTGGGAACGTTGGTTGATGAGTCGTCACCGTTGTCGAGCAGTTTTTCCTAGAGATGCGCTGACTACAGAAATCTTAAAACAATGGTCAATTCCAGCTTTTGATTTAGGTAATCCCATGATGGATGGTCTAGAACCAACTTTTACACGCCAACAATTCTATAGTGAGGACACACGACAACAAGAGTTAACTCGACCTTTGATCGTGACTCTTTTACCTGGTTCACGTCCAAGCGAGGCATACCAAAACTGGAAGACGATAATGGCTGCTGTGTCTGCGCTAATAGCAAGCGTTCAAGAACGCAACTCAGTGTTTTATGCTTCTGGTATGGTGGTGTTCTTAGGTGCGATAGCTCCCGATTTAGACTCGCAAATTTTAGCTCAAACTGTTCAATCTCAAGGTTGGCGACCACACTCCAAATCTCCCATTCCTCTGAGTGATTCTCAATGCTTGACATTTACACAAAAAAATGCATATCTTGTACTGACACAAAACTCTTATAATGACTGCTTACATTTAGGAGATATAGCGATCGCCACAGCAGGAACAGCTACAGAACAGTTTATCGGCTTAGGGAAACCAGCGATCGCCATTCCTGGTCAAGGGCCCCAATATAACCCTTCCTTTGCTGAAGCTCAAAGTCGGCTCTTGGGAGAATCCTTAATTATCGTCGAACAACCAGCATCAGTTGCGAGTGTAGTGCAATCTTTGTTTCAAAATCCCGACAGTTTACAAATTATTGCAGAGAATGGTATGCGACGCATGGGCAAACCAGGAGCAGCACGGCGAATTGCTGATTGCCTGCAAGAAAGATTGGGATGAATCAGTTATCAGTTTTTATTCTCCCGATTGGTGAGTTTCGGCTACGCGGTAATCGAGCGAAGTCGAGATTCAACTACCGCCAAGTAACCACATCCCCAACTAAGCAACTAACCCCGAACGTAACGCCCGAACCGCCGCTTGAGTCCGGTCATCAGCACAGAGTTTGTTTAAAATATTACGAACGTGGGTTTTGACTGTACCAACAGTAATGTAGAGTTTCTCTGCTATCTGTCCGTTACTACACCCAGCAACAATTAACTCTAGAATTTCGAGTTCCCGTTGCGTCAAGGGATAAGTTTCCAAAACTTGCTCGTATTCTGTTGCTAGGGCTTCTATTTTTACAGTCTTCGGCTTATCAGAGGTTTGAACTTCTCCTGGTATACCTTGCCGCATCTTCCGTAATACTACATTAGCGATCGCTGGATCAATCCAAGAGTTTCCACCAAAAGTTGCTTGTATTGCCTCTGTTAATTTATTAATACTTGTTTCTTTCATATAGTAAGAATCTGCCCCGGCGGCAAAAGCAGCCAATACAGCATCCTCTGTGTGATCCATTGTGAGGATGAGAATTTTTGTTGCCGAGTTTCCTGTTTCAGCTTGATAACGCTTAAATTTACGGGTGAGTTCTATACCATCCATGTCAGGTAAGCCAATATCCACAACAGCTACATCTGGCTTAGCTGTTTCCAAAAGTTTTAGCCCTTGGGTAGCATTTGCTGCTTCACCGATCACTCTCAATCCGCTGTGAGACTGTAATGCAGCTCGTAGTCCCATCCTCGTTAAGTCATGATCTTCAATTAAAATAATGCTGATTTCATTCATTGCTACACTCACTCTTGGCTGATTGCGTCTGTCAAACTATGACATTTATTAAGTGACTTCTTTTATTTCCCAAACCAAAGATAGATGATATTAGAACATGAGTGCATCCACCGATAGAAATAATCAATCATATCTTTTGTCAGGTCGGTGTATTGATAAAAATCTAGCTACAGATGTATAGTTACTTAGCTAAAACTTGTGAATTTTTGAGATATTAGCCAATTTTTCGTCTATTATTTAGATTTAGATTGTAATTTTTCTATTCACAAGATATTTGCTATTTTTTTTGGAGAAAAATTCAATATCTTGCTGTTACTTAGCGTTCAAGTCAGTTGTAGTTTTAAGTTACTTATAACCAGATATTTAAATCTATCAGATTTACTTGAGTTAAATCAAATGGCATTTAACCCTTATCAAGTTATCTTTGCCCTGAAAAAACAGAGCTAGACTAGTCTAGTCTAAATCTCAAAGCCACTAAAATTATCTGCTCAAGTCTGTGATCCAAGATGTTTGTGTGCAACTCCCACTCATAAATAATGTTCGTGTGCAACTCTCACTAATGACTGAGGACGGACGCTTACTTACTCATTTACAATTGTTTTGAAGCTCAATAAAGTGTTTTATTTTACTTTATAGCGGCTCCGTCTGCAATGGCAGACTAGTCATTTGCAGCCGGTTAGTTACTAATTGTTGGTTATTAGCTACGATTTTAATTTCGATACTCTAGTAGATTAACCGGAATCAGAAGCCAACAAAGTGATTAACCTAATACCACCATTGGAGGACAACAAAGTTAAGGTGATGAATCTCAAGCGGGTAATCTATAAAGTTAATATCACCAACCCGATTTACTTTATAAGTCAAGCCCAATAAGGGCTAGAAAGATTATCCGCCTGTGAAGCAAAAGCTGTTAGCCTTGCGAAACCTAATTAAAACAAGGCTAAATTTTGTTTGATTTAAATTAAACCAAAGATTCGGTAGCATCGAAATCTTTTTAGAAATATGTTCTGGTTGCCAATGGTAAGCAACTCCTGTAGTTGTGATGATAACCTGAAACCAAGATATCAGCACCAAATCTGAGTGGAAGTTTATATCTGAAAATATCCTAAATATATCTTAAAGTCAGTAAACTTCACTAAGTTTGTTGAGATAATAGCAATGCTCAGCAAGTTTTGGGTGATACACGAGATGCCCCAGTTAATCAAAGCTGGAGCTGAAATGTCCGAAAATATCAGATTATCTAATTAAATAGTTTGACAAGAGATTAATGTTATGCATCAACCTATATTTGACAGCGAAAATAAAAACCGATGGAACAGACGCTGAAAATTCTGGTTGTAGACGGGGATGAAGCAGAACGCGTGGCAGTACATTGTGCCCTGGTACAATCAGGTGTACATATGGAAGTATCTGAAGCAAGTAACGGTATTGATGCGATATCAACTCTCAGAAATACCAATTACGACTGCGTTTTTCTCAACTATCACTTACCAGACCAAAATGCCCTGACAATAATCCAAAAGTTACGTTTTTGGGAAATTCAAGTTCCGATAGTGGTTCTAACAACTATACCAGATGAAGAAATTGTTGTTGAATTGCTCAAAGCTGGTGCTACTGACTATCTTTCTAAATCTACAGCATCCTCAGAGATATTGTTACGAGTTGTCCGGAACGCTATTCGAGTTTATCGGGCTGAAAAGCAGGTAGAACTGACAAACCAGCAACTCAGAGAAAGTCATGAACAATTAATTCGTAAGCATCAAGAACTGGAGAAACAACGGCAACAAATCCAATTACAGAACTTGAAGCTATTAGAGGCATCACGGTTTAAGTCCCAGTTTTTAGCAACCATGTCTCACGAATTAAGAACTCCAATGAATGCAATTATTGGATTTTCTCAAATTTTATTGCGTCCCAAGTTTGGGCAACTCACCCATCAACAAACAGATATGGTGGAGCGAATATTTAACAATGGTAAGCATTTACTGATGCTGCTAAATGAAGTTCTTGATTTTTCTAAACTGGAGACAGGACGATTAGATTTAAAAGCAGAAATATTTGATATTTCAAAGGTAATAAATACTACTGTAGCTGAAATGCGTTCTTTAGCTGAAGCAAAAAAGCTATCTTTGTTAGTACAAATAGATTTACAAAATACTTTGGTATTTAATGACCCAGTGCGTGTTAAGCAAATTTTAGTCAACCTCCTCTCCAATGCGATTAAGTTTACAGAATCAGGAGAGGTTTGGGTTGAAATCAAGGAACTACCGGCAAATCGAGTAGCAATTACTGTTCGAGATACAGGTATTGGTATAGCTCCTAGAGATTTTACACATATTTTTGAAGCATTTCGACAAGTCGATCAAAGCATCACTCGTAAATACCCTGGCACAGGATTAGGTTTAGCAATTGTAGATTCGCTAGTACGAATGATGAACGGCAAAATTTTCCTTGAAAGTCAGCTAGGGGTCGGCTCACTATTTAGAATTGAATTGCCGCGCCAAGTAACATCACCAAATGTAGGTATTGATCATCCCAGTTTAAACTTGAATGGGGAAGAAATTTTTTGTGCTGCTCAGAATCCTCATCTCTCAACTTTGCAATCAGGTAAATCTTTAAAGAAATATCCTAATTACAAAACATAAATTAATTTTAAAAAACAGGATCAAAGTTAAATAAGTTAAATAGTCATGTCTGTTGTAGAAAATCCTAAAATTAACCGTATCCTCGCCGTTGATGATACTCGAGATAACCTCATTCTAGTGCAAACGATTTTAGAAAGTGAGGGCTATGAGATTGACTTAGTTTCAGATGGTGTTA
This sequence comes from Desmonostoc vinosum, assembly GCF_059505385.1. Lineage (NCBI taxonomy): Bacteria > Bacillati > Cyanobacteriota > Cyanophyceae > Nostocales > Nostocaceae > Desmonostoc > Desmonostoc vinosum. The sequence continues at coordinate 57,394 of NZ_JCACKM010000234.1, read as the reverse complement.
GCGCTTTGCGGCAAATTGAACAATCTCCGCCGGATCTAATTTTGCTAGATGTGATGATGCCGGGGATGGATGGTTATGAAGTTACACGGCGAATTCGTGGTAACCCTGCTCTTTCCTACATTCCCATTCTGCTGATTACTGCGTTTCATGAATCTAGCGTTGTGGAAGGTTTAGATGCTGGTGCTGATGATTTTATTCGTAAACCCTTTGATACTGATGAACTATTAGCAAGAGTGCGATCGCTTTTACGCCTCAAGCACAGTCTTGACGAACAGCGAAAGATGGCACGTCAACGAGAAGATTTTGTTTCTCGTCTTACTCATGACTTGCGAACCCCCTTGGTAGCTGCCGATCGCATGTTGTACCTATTTGAACAAGAAACCTTTTGCAAGATTTCGCCAGAAATGAAACAAGCAGTTGCTGTCATGATCCGCAGCAATCAAAATTTGATGCAAATGGTCAATACTCTGCTAGAAGTTTATCGTTTTGAGGCTGGTAAAAAAACTTTAAACTACGAGAGTTGCAATTTACCAGAGATCGCCCAAGAAGTAGTCAGCGAACTATCTCCGTTGGCAATTGAGAAGAATTTAAGCCTCAAAATAGACATTCATCAGTTAGATTCAGGCACAATTATGGGTGATCAGCTGGAATTACGACGAGTGCTAAACAACCTCATTGGTAATGCGATCAAATTTACAGATACCGGAGGGATCACAATCCGCATTTCTGAGACATCGACTAATCCTAATTATCAAGATTGGGTCACAATTGAAGTAGAAGACACAGGATATGGAATTGCACTTGAAGATCAAGCAAGAATTTTCGAGCGATTTCGCCAAGGTAGAAACAAGCGTTCAGGCAGTGGTTTAGGACTTCATCTATCGAGTCGAATTATTCAAGCGCATGGTGGAACCATTCAGGTTGAATCTGAACATGGCAAAGGTAGCGTATTTACTGTAAAACTCCCTAAAGAAGGATAGTTTTTATGTAGTTCCTTCTGGGTAGCCATTGCGGTCTTGTGGTTTCCCCCAAACGTTACAAGTGGCATGGAAACCCCTAAGACCAGACTGTCTCAAACGACTAGCTCAACTTTACGCTTTGTCCTTTGTAAACACAAATGAATGATGACAAATGACAGTCTTAATCACAGAATGTGCAACTTGCACGTACATTAACTTATCTGCCAATCCTGACATAGCTCAAAAGCTGAAAGGGGATTGAGTTTCCCAGGAAGCATACGGTGAATCATTGTTTCTAAGTCTTCAATCATATAAGGTTTGCTGATGTAATCATTAAATCCTGCCTTCAGCAGCAAATCTCTATCTTCTCTACCTGCTAAAGCTGTAACTGCAACCACTGGAATTTCGCAAGTTAAAGGTTCTCGCTTTAAATGACCTACAACATCAATACCACTCAGACCTGGTAATAAAATATCCAACATAATTAAGTCTGGCTGATACTCTTTAGCAACCAGTAACGTTGCAGAACTGTCTGTTTGACAAATAAATCTACAACCAAGTGACTCAAGGGCATAACTAATCAGCAGTAGACTGTCGTCATGATCTTCCACTGCTAAAATCAAAGGCTGTTGAGAGCTTCGCTTTTTTTCATCATTCATGAATGAATGTGTCAAATACATCTCTTCTCCAGAAGATTTTATTGCAATTTATCGCTTTTACTGATAAACAACGAAAGGCTTCCCGTAAGCAATCCCACCACGCTCATTTAGAATTGGCTCGTTTTTTGCACCTGTTTTAATCAATAATCTTTTACATCTAAAAAGCGTTGGTCTAAAAAAGCCCCTGGCTGATAGGCTCAGCAGATACCCTTTGATTATACGCAAAACTACAGAATATTTTATCAAGGTGTTCATAATAACTTCATATAGAAAAATCAAATAATTGGTTTTCAGACTATTGCTAAAATTATTTGCCTTTTTAGCAGTTAAGCATCTAATGCTATCAGTATTCTATGATGTAGTATGTTATATTACTTACTACTGATCGCGTAATCAATAAATTTTTAACATAGTATTGAGAAATTATTTCGACGTTATTAAACGCGCTTTTTCGCTCAATATAACTATATAGATATGCTCACCCTTGATACAAAAAGTATTATCTTTGGGAATCGCCTCACAAAATCTATAATCCCAAACAGTTAAACAAGCTTCTCTCCACAGACAATTAGCTCATGTTGACATTTATGTAGTATTTATGTAGCATATAAGTGTAATCAAACTATTGTTAGCAAATAAAAGATTGGCGATCGCAAGTTCATTTTTAGAGCTTGTGCCCAATTAAGCTGACAAAAAATATTTATTTATATCAGCAGATATCAACTTATAAAATAACCGGAATAATGAGCGAACACCGTTTAAATGAAATTGTCATAGAACGTCCTCGTGGTGGTAGAAGGTTAAGTCTTAAGAGTGTAACAGGTAATAAAAAAGCTCTAGAAAAAATCACCTATGAAGCTAGTACAGACGGACTTCTATGTCCTTATTTATTAAAGCCTAGAAGAAAAACTAAATATTTCTCTGACCATTTAGGGCCACTATATCGCTGGCTACGTTCTCAAGTTGGAAAACCTTGGAATAACGTTTACAGCGAACTATCCTATCGTCTTAATGCAACGACTCTCTCCGGACAACATATCCTCTCTCATGTATGGGATTTTGTAGAATTAAATGTAGTATTAATTGATGGTATTCCCTATAGAAAAGACAATCATAAACATCGACTTGGTGAATTTAATTGGCGATGGAGAAAGCAACTTTACGTTCATCCTGAGCAAATGATTCTTTGCCAAATTGAAAAAATCCCAAATCAACCAGAAATCAAGCGTAATAATTTAGTTATTTTAGACCCATATCATCAGTATCATCTATTGAATGATATCTGGTACTTAATTACATTGGCAGACTTTCCAGCAACACAGTTAGCTTTTGATGTTCTACTCAAAGCCGTAATTAACTATGAAACTGCTCGACAGCAATACGGCAGAAAAATCTACGCTATTAGTAAACGACAGTGTAATAAGAAAGAAATCAAATTTATTATGCAGTGTCTGATGAAAAATAATGAATGATGAAATTGTGGGTACTATAACTACAGAAAATAGTTATTAGGAGTAGTTTTTTGGGTTTTTAAGAGTTTCTCGAACTGACGCACTCTACATTAGACCTGCCTTAAAAATAGGGAGTAGGGAAGAAATATTTTTATAGTTCCTTGTGAACGCAGTTCATGGAGTCTCTTGCAAAAGTTCAATTTTTAGTTTTCTTCTTTGCGCCTTTGTGCCTTTGCGTGAGCTTTTCACAGTGTTATTCAACAACATTAAAGTATTTATGCAAGAAGTCTATTAAGCTAAAAAACATCTAAATTACATAATCAAATTAAATAAAACTCTTGTGGGGTGGGCATCTTGCCCGCCCTAATTATGCAAGTTATATGTGGAACAGCTTATATAAATCCTTATTATCAAAGGAGATAAATAAACAATGAGTATTTTTAAAGTTGAAGTAGTCAAAATTAATAGTGTTAATCCTCACCCCAATGCTGATAGGTTAGATATTGCCTCTTTTGAGGGGATGGCGTATCAAGTAATCACAGCTAAAAGTAGCTTTAAACCGGGAGATTTAGCTTTTTACTTTCCAATTGATAGCGTGATTTCAGAGGATTTTTTAGATAAATTTGGTATTCATAACTACTACTCTAAAAAACTACGTGCTGCCAAACTGCGAGGAATTTTTTCTGAAGGTTTGCTCATTCCTGTAAATGATGACTTTACAGGTCAAATTGGGGATGATTATACCGATTATTTTGGTGTCACAAAATATGAATATCCAATCCCTCAAGGCATGAGTGGAGAAATGGAAAGTCATATTGGACATTACAAATTTCCCAGTCCAGAAAACCTCAAGCGATACAAAGATATTTTGATAGCAGGTGAAGAAATTGTGATCACAGAAAAGTTGCATGGAACTAACTTCACCGTTTTAGTAGACGCTGACGGCAATACAAAAATTGGTAGCCACAATTACTTTTGGAAAAACAGCCCCACGAACCAAAATTTGGTGTATGTTCGTGCATATAACGAAAATAATGCCTTACATAAACTCCCAGCAAATACTCAGGTTTTTGGGGAGATATACGGCGTGCAAGATATTAAATACGGCTTGAAAGGTGGCAAAATTGGGATTGCAATATTTGCTGTACGTCGTGGTAATCAGTTCCTCAATTACAGTGATTTTGTAGCGTTTTGCGAGGAATTTGCTTTACCGAGAGTGCCTGTACTTTATATTGGTGCTTATAGTTGGGAATCAGTATCTCAGTTTAATAATGCTGATAGTGTACTTAGTGCCAACTGCATCATGGAAGGTGTTGTTGTACAACCTTTAATTGAAAGAACGCATCCAGAAACAGGTAGAGTAGTGTTGAAATTGATTAGCGATCGCTATTTACTTCGTCAAGATGGAACTGAACTTCATTAGTTAAAAAGACGCGCCATGGCGCGTCTTTACATCATATATAATATAGTGCGTCTTTACTATTCAGACACTTTGTTAGCAGCTCTATTAGCACGAGCCTCAGCCGAAGCCATTACTTCGTCCATGTTTTCTAACACTTCACCGGGGAAATTTTCTAAAACCCTAGTAGAAAGAGCTACTCGACCTTTACCTTCATCCAAATCTAGAATTACAGCTTTAATTGGCTGTCCAATTTGAAACACTTTTTCTAGTGACTCAATAAACTTTTGGCTGACTTGTTTGATGTGAAGTAAGGCGCTAATACCATCTAAATCTACAAACACACCAAAAGGTTTGATACCAGTGATTTTACCTTCCACCAATTGACCTAGTTCTAACTGATTGAAATTGCTAGAACGAGTTGCCAAGCGCTGAGAAAGTATGAGTTTGTTGGTGTTGCGGTTTACTTCCAAAAAGCCAGCAGTGAGAGTTTGGCCTTTAAGTGCTTCCAAATTATCACGCTCGCTTAAATGCGAGCGCGGAATAAACCCCCGCAAAGATTGAAAATCTACAGTTACACCACCTTTATTGACACCCGTAACTCGCACTTGTACAGTCTGGGAATTTTCCTGCATCTGCGCTAATTTTTCCCAAATGTGCTGAATTTCTAGCTGTCGGCGAGAAAGAGTAACTTGACCTTCTGCATCCTGCTCGCGGATAATCAGAAATTCAAGTTCCTCCTGTAATGGCAAAACCTCCGATAAATCGGTCACTGCTCTCAAAGAAACCTCATCACGAGGAAGAAAAGCCGACGACTTACCACCAATATCAACATAGGCTCCATCATGGTCAAGTTGAAACACTTTGCCATGTACAACCTGTCCCTTTTGAAACTGGTAGTCGTGTTTTTCTAATGCTTTAGCAAAATCGTCCATCGTAAATGACGAATTGGCTGTTTGAGAACGTTTCGATTCGGAATTCATGACTTTTGAAGATAAATTGTTATTTGAACTGATAGCATCAGTTGTCATTTGTCATTTGTCACTGGTTCTTACTAATAACAAATGACAAACAAAGACCCCAGTCTCAGCTCAGTTGACCAAAGAGTTGTTTGACCTGCTCCCAAGCATCGGCTGCCGCTTTAGGATTATAGCTGGCACGATGGTTACAAAAAAATCCGTGATCAGCTCCATCGTAGCGAAACACACGATGCGGAATTTTGTATTTTTCTAACTCTGCTGCAATTTCATTGACTTGTTCTAGAGGAATACTGGCATCTTCTGTACCAAAGAAGCTATAGAGTGTGCCTTTTATTTCTGGTGTTCGCGTCACACTAGGAGCGCCACCTCCTGGCGTCCGGGTGGTAATGCCGGCACCATAGAAGGAAGCAGTAGCTTTGATGTCTGGTAGAGTAGCAGCAAGATATGCTACATGACCACCAAAACAAAAACCAATACAGCCAAAACCATCTTTTTTGACATCGGGCAGGGTTTTAAGATAATCTATGGCTGCTTGAATATCATTTAACAACTCTGATGCTTGAGTTTGCATGGCATAACTTCTACCAGTTTCGATATCTTGCGGGGTATAGCCAGTTTCAAAACCAGGAGCTTGACGTTGAAAGAGTGCAGGTGCGATCGCTACATACCCTTCCTTGGCAATTTTTTCGGTAACTTCCCGAATATGGGCATTAACACCAAAAATCTCTTGCAAAACCACCACTGCTGGATAAGTACCTGGTTGTTTTGGGTGTGCCAAGTAAGCAGCTATATGAATATTATCTTGCAAAAGTTTAATCGTTGTAGTGTCGATCGCTTGCTCTGTCATAATAATTGTTACCAGCCCTGTGTGATTATTTGTTATAACTATGCCAGTGTCTACGGGCTATTTTCAATCAAATTATCGATTACTCAAGGCGATCGCATGAGAAATTTCTCTGAGATAAATTTCTTGCAGGAATAACATATTTAACATGTTCCGTGGGTTTAAGTCCCCCGGTTCTATAGTTGGCAAGTTTTGTGTAGGGGTCTGTCTTACAAAGTTGAGGCAGTGTGATCTTGGGGGTTTCCCCCATGAACAACTGCCATCAGATCGGAGGAAACCCCCTGGTGACTTTGCGCTAAATCCCCATTACAAAACTTAATTACGAATTACGAATTATTTAACATGTGTAGACGTAGCTGGTAAGCAACCACTACCAGTAGACAGGAGATTTGGTGATGCTTCAATTCCGTATTCAGCCAGACAGTGAAATCCCCGCATCAACCCAATTATTTAATCAAATTCGGTTTGCGATCGCTTCCCGGCAATATCCCCCAGCATACAAATTACCAAGCACACGCGCGTTGGCGATGCAGACCGGGTTACACCGTAATACCATCAGCAAAGTCTATCGCCAACTAGAAGAAGACGGTTTAGTCGAAAGCCTAGCTGGTTCCGGGATTTATGTCCGCGCTCAAGGTCATGAGGGTGGTAGCAGGCTGCAATCAGCAATTCTCAACCAAAATCCCGAAGCATATAAAGTTGTCCAGCAGGCACTTGATGAACTCCTCGCTCAAGGCTGCTCGCTCAATCAAGCGCGGGAGATATTTCTCTCGGAAGTTGACTGGCGCTTGCGTTGTAGTGCCCGCGTACTAGTAGCAGTTCCGTCTCAAGACCTCGGTGCAGGCGAATTAATGGTGTATGAATTAGAACAATATTTAAAAATACCAGTCCAGTTGGTATCAATGGAAGAATTAGCAGCGGTGCTAGATAAAACTACCTCTGCCACCGTAGTTACAAGTAGATATTTTATCGGCAATGTAGAAGCGATCGCTGCTCCGAAAGCTGTACGCGTCATCCCTCTTGACATCTACGACTACAGCAAAGAAATTAACCTGCTCAAAAACCTGCCAAAAGATAATTGTGTCGGTATAGTTAGCCTCAGTTCTGGGATTGGTCGCCAAGCAGAAGTCATCCTCCACGGCTTGCGAGGAGACGAACTATTAGTGATGACTTGCCAACCCAAAGATAATTATAAACTGCTAGCAATGGTCAAGCGAGCCGAAGTGATTATCAGCGATCAAGCCAGTTTTGCAATGCTACAAGCAGCAGTACATGCTGCCGCTGACGATATTATTCGTCCACCCAAGCTGATTAAAGTCGAAAATTACATCGGTACTAACTCCATCAACCTACTCAAACGAGAACTAGGTTTAATTTAATTATCCCAAAGATAGAAGAGACAGAAGCAAGATGGGAAGACAAGAGCTTAGGGAAATACACCTAATCACCTGATAAAACCTCCGCGTGACTCTGCGTTGAAAAAATCAAACCGCCTGTGGTTTAAGAGTAGGAACCTGCAAAAACTCTCGCACTCGCTGCACATAACTGACAGCATCTTCCAACATCGGAAAATGCGCCGTCTTCGGAATCATCGCAAATTCAACCTTGTCGTTTAGCGCTGCTGCTTGACGTCCCATCTCGGCGGGGATAATTTTGTCATACTCTCCCGCCACCAGCAGAGTCGGCACCGTTAACTTAGCAAATTCTTCAGGCATCAATTCAGCTTGAGCCTTACACACAGAAGTAAAAATCGTACCTAGCGCTGCATCATAATCTGCTTCTAAAAAATCTTGTAAAAACGCCTGTCGTTCGGAATTTGGTATCGAGCGATGCAGAAATCTCGCCATAAACATGCGATCAGCCAACGGGATTTTGCTTAACCATTTGGGACGATATTTAACTACATAGCCACCAAATTTATGAAATGCCGCAAAAGCTTTTTCGTCGTATTCAAAAATCCCACTACAAGTTAAAATCCCGCGTTCTACTCGCTGGGGATAGCGGTTGAAAAATAATGTAGCGATAGAAGCCCCCATCGAGTGAGCATTAATATAAACGCGTTGGAGATGTAACCCATCAAGCAAAGCTAACAAATCCTCAGCGTATTCCTCTAACTCATAAGTCAACTCTTTAATTGCTTCAGATTTCTCTTGTGGTGTCTCGGACTCAACCACAGACTCGCTAGCTTGGACTATGGTTGGCCGACCGTGGGAACGCCCAAATCCTCGCAAATCGTAGAGTAAACAATCAAAATCTTCTACCAAAGCATTAGCTGTGCTTCTCCAATATCTAGCCGAACCGGCCCAACCATGGATAAAAACCATCACTGGCTTTACCAAAGTGCCAGATGTTTTTTTCATCCACTCGTAATAATGTTCAACACCACGAACATCAATGTAAGGCATTTGTGACTTGTCCTCTGTTACAAAGTTCTGATTGAAGGTTTCCTCCGATCAGAACTTTGTGCTTTGTCCTTTATCCTTTGTCATTAGTCATTTTTTCTTACTAATGACTAATGACCATTATGCTGATTCTGGCTTCGGTAATGAAGATGGATGCACCAACAACTCAGCAGTGGATCGTTTCTCGACCATCTCCTTTGTTACTGTGCAGCGGGTTACATCCTTACGGGATGGTAACTCGTACATGACATCTAACATGAGTTCTTCTACAATACCACGCAACGCTCTCGCGCCAGTTTTGCGACGGTAAGCTTCTTGAGCGATCGCTTTTAGGGCCTCTTGTTTGAAGTCTAACTGCACATTATCCATCTTCAGCAGTTTTTGGTACTGCTTGACTAAGGCGCTACGTGGTTGAGTGAGAATAGCCATTAATGCCTCTTCATCCAGCGGTTCTACTACCGCCACCATTGGCACTCGTCCGATAAATTCTGGAATCATCCCAAATTTCACTAAATCATCTGGTTCTAGATAACGGAGAGTGTCAGCAGCTCGCTTTTCTTTTGTTTGGCCTTCTCCTGGTTGCACAAAGCCGATTGACTTTTTACCAACTCTCTGATCCACAACCTTTTCTAAGCCAACAAAGGCACCGCCACAGACGAACAAGATGTTGCTGGTATCAATTTGGATGCAGTCTTGATAGGGATGCTTACGCCCTCCTTGGGGTGGTACATTAGCGATCGTCCCTTCTAGCATTTTCAGCAAAGCTTGCTGCACACCTTCACCAGAGACATCGCGTGTAATTGAGGGGTTCTCACTCTTGCGGGCAATCTTGTCAATTTCATCGATGTAGATGATTCCTCGTTGCGCTTCTTCTACATCTAAATCTGCTACTTGCAGGAGTCGCAGTAAGATATTTTCCACATCTTCCCCGACATAACCGGCTTCCGTCAGCGTCGTAGCATCAGCAACAGCAAAGGGTACATCGAGAATCTTCGCTAGAGTTTGCGCTAGCAGAGTTTTGCCGCAGCCAGTTGGGCCAATTAACAAAATGTTAGACTTTTGCAGTTCTACTGCATCATCAACTCCGGCTTTACCGTTACTCTTAGACTGAATGATTGCGAGCCGCTTGTAATGGTTATAAACCGCTACTGAAAGCACTTTTTTGGCTTCGTCTTGTCCAATGACGTGTTCGTCTAGGTATTTTTTAATCTCTCGCGGCTTGGGTATCTGATTGAAGGAGAGATTAGCAGAACGAGAACGGCGTTTTTGAGGTGGTTCTGACCTTGGTGCTGGTTGCGACGCCGCGCCATTCGTGTCCAGTAACTCCTCATCTAGTATCTCATTACACAAGTCCACGCACTCGTCGCAGATATAGACTCCCGGCCCTGCGATCAACTTACGCACCTGCTCTTGAGACTTACCACAAAATGAACATTTTAAATGGGAGTCGTACTTAGACATACCAGCCTCTTATTTCAGAATGGTGACGTTTTCCCCTGCTGTGGGAAGATTTTGCCTGGAAATAACTTGATCGATCAAACCGTAGTTTTTCGCTTCTTCTGCCGACATGAATAAATCACGCTCAGTGTCGGCTTCAATTCTTTCTAAAGGCTGACCTGTGTGGTGGGCCATCAACTGATTCAACTTCGCCTTAATATAAAGAATTTCCCTGGCTTGAATTTCTATGTCAATGGCTTGACCTTGAGCGCCACCAAGAGGTTGGTGAATCATGATCCGGGAGTCGGGTAGAGACATGCGTTTACCCGCAGCTCCTGCCGTTAATAGAAATGCTCCCATGCTCGCGGCTAGTCCAAAACAGATGGTAACAACATCGGGACGAATTTGCTGTATTGTATCATAGATTGCCATCCCTGCGTAGACCGAACCACCAGGAGAATTAATGTACAATTGAATGTCCTTTTCTGAGTCTTCAGAATCTAAGAATAACAACTGAGCCACAATTGAGTTGGCGATCGCATCATCTATTGGTGTACCCAAAAAGATAATTCGTTCTCGCAAAAGACGGGAGTAAATATCAAAAGCTCTTTCTCCCATACCTGATTGTTCTACCACCATCGGCACGATGTTGCTAGGGCTGCTCAACTGGGAGTGAATGTTGATTCGACTCAAACTGCTGATTGGGTAATTTCCCGAATGCGATACAAGCATACAACAACATTTGATAACTACTAGGACAGGGTGCAAGCAGCGTCAGTAAAACCATCATTGTGGGCGGAGGCTGCCTTTTTAATGGATGGGATTTTTGTTTGAGCTACGTGTTAACCATTATGCCTCATATAAATTGCTCTCGTTTAATACAGTATCAAGCCGAGACGGGAATCGGTACCTTCGTTTGTTGAAGATTTTTTAATTCTTTTGTCTTTTTTAGACTAAGTTTTCACCTGAAAGTCTTCAGAGTGATTATTTCCCTCTTTTTCAGCTTACCCATTTCTCTAAAGAAAAGGCCGTGAGGGGATAAGAGTGTAAAGCCGAGATTTTCCTCTATATCCCCATACTCTAGCAAGTTCAATCAATAGTCACGCTGATCAGGACTAGTTGATTGCTGGCTATGGGACTTTTCATGCTCATTCTGTGGGTGCTGCGGTTTCAGTGCTTGTTTGGTCTGTTTCGGGTGTAGCAGCTACAGCATCTAATTCTGTCACCTCATCTGCTGTTTCTGTTTCTGCTTCTGTTTCTGTGGTACTTAAGGAACCTTCGGGTACAAGTTCCACTGATGAGTGTTCTAGCAACCAATCGATGATTTTTTCGGTTAAGAGTTCATTTTCCACCGCTGAGCGCAGTCTTTCTTCATCAATATCTTGCTCTGAATATTGCTGTAAAAGTTCTGTCACTTTAGCTTGAATTTCTTGTGGTGTCACTTCGATGGATTCGCGTTTACCTACTTCCCGCAAGGACAAAGAGCGTTTTAGACGTTCAATTGCCTCTGTACGCGATCGCTCGCGCAATTGCGGAATAATATCTTGGGTAAACAATTTTCTGATGTCTAGTCCTTGTTGAGAAAGCCGCATTGCTGTTTGCGTGAGCATTGCATCTACTTCTTGCTCAATTAAGGTCGTAGGTAAGTCAATCTCTACGTGCTTCAGCAGTTCTGTTAACAAGGCTTCGTGCTGATTCGTTTTGGTCTTATCTTGAGCTTCTTTTTGATATCGTTCTTCTAAAGAAGTTCGCAATTCCTCCAAAGTCTCAAAATCGCTGACTTCTTGAGCAAAGTCGTCATTAAACTCTGGTAATTCTTTTTCCTTTAATTCTTTGACTGTCACCGTGAATAGAGCCGCTTTTCCAGCTAATTCTTCGCTAGCATATGGATCAGGAAACTGAGCTGCTATTTCTTTGGTTTCTCCAGGATTCATACCCACTATGCCAGAGACAAAACCGGGAATAAACTTATCTTCTTGTAACTCTATTTGAAAATCCGTCGCTTCTCCACCTGGAATTGGTTCTGGTTCGGTTGTTTCGTCTTCTCCCTCAGCTTTTACCAGTACTCCTTTAAAATCGACTACGGCAACATCACCGATTTGAGCTGCACGTCCTTCGACAGGAATTAGTGTTGCTAGTTCTTGACGTTCCTTTTCTAGAACTTCTTCTACCTTGGATACCTCATACTTGATTTCCTCAGCTTGAGCTTGCAAACCAGTGTACTGTACTAAATTTACTTCTGGCTCCACATCCACCGCCGCAGAAAAAGTTAAAGGTTTTCCTGGTTCATAATTATTAATCAAATCTTCAAACGAAGAACGCAATTGTGGTTGACCAATTGCGGCGATGGCTTCCTGTTTTACTGCCTGCTCAATACCATCTTGGATAAGTTCTTCGAGTGCTGTAGCCTTAACTCGCGTAATTCCTAGCCGCTGTAGCAATATCTGCCGAGGCACTTTGCCTTTACGAAACCCAGGAATATTAGCACTACTGGCTAGGTTTCTAATAACTTGTTCGTAAGTTTGCTTGGTAATTTCGGGTGTAATCTCTATTTCCAACCCGATTTGGCTGGCGGGAAGTTTTTCCTGGGTAACTTTCATGCTTTGTCTCTGTTTTCTGGTATTTTAAACTCCGAGTACACACAAGACGCAATTTTTCGCGTTTATAGCTTGATGTCTCTTACAGGTATAGGAGATGACCACAAGATATCATCAAATCCTAAACATAGAAGGAGATAGATGGTCGTCTTTAGGCAGAGATCCAGTTTACTGCCAATGACAAAGAACTTGACACTTTAGTTCAATAACAATTAGTAATCAGTCCTGGTTATCTTTAAGGAGTATTCTCAATGCAGAGTCATGAGTAAGAATCCGACTCAGCACTGTTTGATTGAGACTCATTGATTGAGCATAATCTGGCTCAGACCATGATATTCTGGTTTCAACCAGCAGTTCTGACTAATTAACGGTTGCACTATCGGATTATAGTTACCTTGTGAACAGACGCGTAGCTGCTGGCTGCACAGCTTGCACTCTCGCTGTTTTGAGTCCAATCTAACTGGATCATAGTACATTCATTGCCTTGATCATCCATATTACAGGCAAGATAAGTGCCTGCTAACTTGATATGTCGCAAGCTTGGAGAGCGCTGGGGTGCAGATATCATCATAATTTATGCCAAATGGCGGTTTGTTGTATACTAAAACAACACATAGTTTATTTTGATTAAAAAATTGAGCATTAATTATTGTAAATTGCAACATTACTTAACTTAAAAATAGCCAAACTATATAAAGAGATAAAATAAATAGAAAAATTAAGAATATCCCAAGTTAAATTAATGACCAGTCTTGCTATTTAAATATGCGTAAATTGTAAATTGTTTCAAAATGCACATAGCCTCTTAAAGGAGGAAATTAGTTTGTCAAAATCCTATCGTGTAGCTATTTTGGGGGCAACTGGTGCTGTAGGCACAGAGTTGCTAGAGTTACTGGAGCGTCGCAATTTTCCAGTTGGTGATTTGCAGTTGTTGGCATCAGAACGGAGTGCGGGGCGATCGCTGCCTTTTAAAGGAAAAAATATATTAGTAGAGCCAGTGAGCGATCAGGCCTTTGAAGGTGTAGATATAGTGTTAGCCAGTGCAGGTGGTTCCATATCCAAAACTTGGGCAGCAGTAGCCATAGAAAAAGGCGCAGTAGTAATTGACAATTCCAGCGCCTTTCGGATGAACCCAGATGTACCCCTAGTAGTGCCAGAGGTGAATCCCCTAGCCGCAGCCAACCACAAAGGACTTATTGCCAACCCCAACTGCACAACAATATTAATGGCTCTCGCGGTGTGGCCCTTACATCAAGTGAAACCAGTACAGCGCATTGTCGCCTCAACCTACCAATCTGCTAGCGGTGCCGGGGCAAAAGCAATGGTAGAAGTCAAAACCCAAACTAGTGCTATATTACAAGGACAACCACCAGTAGCCGAGGTGTTGCCCTATCCGTTGGCGTTTAATTTATTCCCACATAACTCTCCATTAAACGATTTGGGGTACTGTGAAGAAGAAATGAAAATGGTCAACGAAACCAGAAAAATTTTTGGTACGCAGCAGATAAGAATAACTGCTACATGTGTACGGGTTCCCGTACTTCGCGCCCATTCAGAAGCAATTAATCTAGAATTTGAAACACCTTTTAATCCAGATGAAGCAAGAGAAATTTTAAGTCGTGCCCCCGGAGTAAAATTAGTAGAAGATTGGCAAATGAACTATTTTCCCATGCCAATTGAAGCAACTGGTAAAGATGAGGTTTTAGTGGGTAGAATTCGTCAAGATATTTCTCATCCATGCGGTTTGGAACTATGGTTGTGTGGCGACCAAATCCGTAAAGGTGCAGCATTAAACGCAATCCAAATTGCTGAATTATTGGTAGAAAAAAGTTTACTTAAATCGGCTCAAGTAGTTATTAGTCATTAGTTCAGAAATCATTGGCAACCGACAACGAACAAATGACAAAACAAAACAAGCAATTTGGAAATAGGCTATTACAATAGGAATCCACCAGATATTAAAGATCAAGAGGGAAATTAGGAGTGAAAAAAGGGTGGGAGATTTTGGCAGTGTTTTAACCGCTATGATTACGCCGTTTAAAGCAGACGGTAGTGTTAACTACGATGTCGCAGCAAAACTGGCAGCACATTTAGCTGATAACGGAACAGATACATTGGTGGTATGCGGCACAACAGGAGAATCTCCTACGCTGAGTTGGGAGGAGGAATATCAATTATTTGTTGAGGTGTTGCGCTCAGTAGCAGGAAAAGCTAAAGTAATCGCGGGATGTGGTTCCAATTCCACAAAAGAAGCGATCGCTGCAACCCAAAAAGCAGCTAAGATAGGAGTACATGGTTCCTTACAAGTTGTTCCATATTACAACAAACCGCCGCAAGCGGGATTGGCAGCGCACTTTCAGGCAATAGCACAAGCCTGTCCCGACCTTCCAATGTTGTTATATAACGTCCCCGGTCGTACCGGACAAAACCTCCAGCCAGAAACAGTTGCCCGGTTAGCTGAGGTTAGCAACATTGTTGGCATCAAAGAATCCACTGGTAATATAGACCAAGCTAGCGAAATTCGCCGCTTGACACCCAAACAATTCCAGATATACTCTGGTGATGACTACATGACTTTGCCCTTGTTAGCAATCGGGGCAAAAGGTGTAGTGAGTGTGGCTTCTCATCTGGTAGGCAACCAACTACAGCAGATGATTCAAGCTTTTAGTGCGGGTAAAATTCAAGTTGCTACGGAAATACATTTGAAACTCTTCCCGTTATTTAAAGCTTTATTTATCACGACAAACCCCATACCACTTAAGGTAGCGCTGAAACTTCAGGGTTGGGAAGTAGGTTCAACTCGTCCGCCGCTTTGTGATGCTGAGGATGGAGTCACTCAAAAGCTAGAGGCAGTTCTCAAAGAACTGAGTTTAACCTAAGCACCAAATTAATTGAGCGCTGGCAACAGGCTAGTTTCTAAAGATAGATATAAAAAATGGGCATAATTGTTACCAGATTGCCATTGAAATACCTGCTTTTAAACTGATAAATGTACTATGAATCCTTGATGTAAAGTCAATTTTATTGCACAAACAATTGAACATTTGAATTAAAACTTGGCTGCTTTCAAACTGATTTAACAAACAGCTAGTGTTTTTTATTACTACAAGATCGCTAACTATCAACCGATTAACTTAAAACAACAATCTCAGGAGAAAATGGCTAAAAACGAAGCTAACTCCGCCCTGAAAATTATTCCATTGGGCGGTTTACACGAAATTGGTAAAAATACATGTGTTTTTGAGTATGATGACGAAATCATCTTACTAGATGCAGGCTTGGCCTTTCCGACAGAGGCGATGCACGGAGTAAATATTGTATTACCAGATACAACTTATCTACGAGAAAATCGCCACAAAATTAAAGGTATGATCGTTACCCACGGTCATGAAGATCATATCGGTGGGATTGCTTTTCACCTCAAGCAATTTGAAATCCCTGTGATGTTTGGCCCAAGACTAGCAATGGCAATGCTAGAAGGGAAACTTGAAGAAGCAGGAGTGCGCGATCGCACAGAACTAAAAACAGTCCGACCGCGTGATATGGTCAGGATTGGTAAAAACTTTTTAGTAGAATATATTCGCAACACTCACTCAATTGCTGATAGTTTTACTGTAGCTATTCATACTCCTATAGGTGTTGTTATTCACACTGGAGATTTTAAATTTGACCACACTCCAGTAGATGGTGAGAACTTTGACATCCAAAGGTTAGCCGAACACGGTGAAAAAGGTGTGCTTTGCTTGTTGAGTGACTCGACTAACTCCGAAGTCCCAGGATTTACACCCTCAGAGCGTTCAGTTTACCCTAATCTTGACCGAGTATTTAGCCAAGCCACTGGGCGATTATTCGTTACTACCTTCGCTTCTAGCGTGCATCGGATCAACATGATTTTACAGTTGGCGCGAAAGCACAACCGGGTAGTGACAGTTGTCGGTCGTTCCATGTTGAACTTGATTGCTCATGCTCGCAATCTCGGTTACATCAAATGTGAAGATAACCTGCTCCAACCATTGCATGTCGTCCGCAGTCTTCCTGATGAAGGTGTGCTGATTTTGACTACAGGGTCGCAAGGCGAACCAATGTCAGCAATGACTCGCATCGCCAACAAAGAACACCCTCACATTAAAATTCGTCAAGGAGACACGGTTGTCTTCTCTGCTAACCCGATTCCCGGCAACACGATCGCAGTCGTCAACACCATTGATAAACTGATGATTCAGGGTGCAAAAGTCGTCTACGGTCGGGAAAAAGGAATTCACGTCTCTGGTCACGGTTGTCAGGAAGACCAAAAACTGATGATTGCCTTAACTCGTCCTAAGTTCTTCTTACCGGTTCATGGTGAACATCGGATGCTGGTGAAGCACGCGGAAACGGCTCAGAGTATGGGTGTCCCCGCTGAGAATATGGTAATTATTCAGAATGGCGATGTGATTGAATTAACAGAAGACGCCATTCGGGTAACTGATAAAGTTCAATCTGGAATCGAACTAGTAGATACTTCTAGTTCTGGCATGGTCAGCGCTAAAGTACTGCAAGAACGGCAACGTATGGCAGAGGAAGGTATTGTCACAATTGCCGCCGCCATCGATTGGAGTGGTAAATTGATGGCCAAACCAGAAATTCATCTGCGTGGTGTCGTCACAAGTATAGAGCGATCGCTGCTACAAAAGTGGGTACAACAGCGGATTGAAGAAATATTAGGCGTGCGTTGGTCGGAGTTTGCTTCTTTAGATGGTGAGCAATCTGAGGTAGACTGGGGTGGATTGCAAGAGACTTTAGAGCGAGAGTTAGCGCGTTCTATTCGTCGTGAGTTGCAATGTCAACCATCTCTGACTTTGTTGATGCAAATTCCTGAAGAACCGCCTGTAAAAGTTGCTGATGGCAGAAGACGACGGACTCGTACCGCTGCACAGGTTGCATCGTAGGAAAGGAAAAATTTCGCGCCAAGACGCAAAGACGCAGAGTTTGTCTTTGCGTTTTTGCATGGAGGTAGATGTTAATCAAGGCTAGTTGCTGCTTGCTGAGTATTTTACCCAATTAACGTATCGTACTCGTTATGTGTTCCAATCCAAATCCAGTAGAAATCTTCTCCCTTTTTTAGGGCTAATGTCCTATATTCGATACTGATGCGAACAGACCATAAATTATTACCAACTTTTTTAAAATGTAGAGAGGGATGAAATTGATTTTTCATCCACAGGCGATAGGCTTTTTTTGCTTGTTCTTTCACTTCAGGCGGAAGTGCAGCATATGAACGCCAGAATTCAGAGGTTGTCAAGGACTTCATCAAGCGCCTTAACGCGGTTTGCATCTATATCAGCTTCAGCTAGCTGAATTAATTTATCCAAATGACCAGATTTAGCATCTGCTGCTATTCGCTTGTCCCAAGCATCATTTAAGTACCCTTGTAGCCAATCTGCAAGCTGACGTGCTTCTAATTCTGAAAGTTGGACGATCGCAGCTTCGATTTCTGAAAGAGATGTCATAGAGTTATTCCACACTAGAATCATGTGATTTACTCGACTCTTTTCTCATGATGCCATATCTATCCCTTTTCACTGAATCCAAAGATAAGCCAGAACGAGAGTACACAGCGTTAGTGGCACGCCAAAGCGCAGATGTTCCCAAAAAGTGACCTTGTAACCTAAATCAGCAGCAGCCTCTACAACTATTAAGTTGGTATATGTAATTAATTATAAGTACTTATACTTAACAAAACTATTTTTAGATTTCTCTTATATTAATTTTCGTAAATGTTACAATGGAACCTACCCAAAGATAGATGTCTTTATTAGAATTTAACTTGGGTCAAGATATGAACAAGATAGGTATAACTACACTACCGATCCCCAGGAAATTGCGATTAACTTGACGTAGTAATAAATAGGTTCCGATTTAGGTAGCTACCTAAATATCATATTGCATTTGAGTCAGGAGAAGATTCTTCCGGGAAAAGAAGTTTCCATGTTGTATATGTTCACCGTAAAGGTGAATACCCTCAATAATACAGAGGACTAATCATGAAGGTATTCGATAATACCGCAAAAAAAATTTTTCTGGCCAGCTGGGTTTCTATTAATCAATCAGAGACTAGTGAAGTTAATTTAAACCAGCGAAACCACTCTGCGTCCAAATCCTACTGGAATATTCTCCAACCCTTACGCCAGCGAGTAGATAGCATTCAAGTTCGCGATCGCCACTTAGCTCATCGCTTATGCAAACTGATTCCGTCTCAGTGTCCCTTTGAGCGTGATGTCAAATTATTTGGGAAAACCATATTTCACATTCCGCCAATGTGCAAGCTCAACCCTCTTTATGAAGAAGTAGTTGGCTTACGCTTTCGAGCCATGTGTTATCTAGCTGATGAGTGTGGTGAGGACATCTCACACTACTGTTGATACTTGGTCAAGTCGCTACCCTGCAATTCGTAATTCGTAATTATTACCCATTCATAAATTAAGCGCAAAGTCTGAGCGCAGGCTTGCGGCGTTAGCGTAGCGTAAAGCCTTCTCCTAACAAAGACGCCAAGGGCGAACGGCATAGATTCGCTTAGAGCGAGTCTTCTCCCGTTGCGAGACGCACTCGCTCTCGAGCGCCTGCCTTCGCCAACGTCAAGGGCGAACAGAACTTTGCAACTGAGGGCTTGAAACCAGAAATTACGAATTACGAATTACGCGCTTCGCAGCGGTAGCAACGTAGGAGCGTCATTACGAATTATTCGGTTGATTATTGACTGCTAATTTCGACTTCTTCTGTCCTGCCATTTTTGAATGGCATCTTGAGCATCTTCATAAGCGGCTGTCACTTCTGGTACCAAAGTTGCAGTGGCGATCGCTGCTTGGAAATTACCTTCGTTAGCGCGATTCTTGGCTAAATCCAGAATTCTTTCACTCCATTTATTAATCGATTTCTGGGCAGTATCATAGCCTGGTTGATTTGGCGGTACTTTTTTAGCAACTTCGATCGCCCGATTATAGCTAGATGCCTGCCCAGGTTTTATCAAGGCGTTAGCTGCATCTAGCAAAGTTTTATTGCTGACATATTGCTTAGCTTCTAACCGCCATTGGTTAATTGCTGCTTGTGCCTTGGCATAGGATGGTTCATCTTTGCTGATTAACTGTGCGGCAGCGATCGCATAAGCATATTGTCTCTGCTGAGCGCGACCTTCAGCTAAATCTAAAATCATCCGGCTCCAAATCTTGATATTTTCCTGAGCCTGTTCGTAGAGTGGTTCACCAGGCTGAATTTTTTTTGCTGTGGCGATCGCTAATCTCAGATCACTAGCCTGAGTTTGTCTCAATGACATCTTCGCTAAATCTAACACCGCTTGATTGCGCTTTTGAAATTGAGGATTACTAGGTATGCGCTTATTAGATTGATTTCTTGGTTGACGAGGTGGAGTGTCTTCAACAGATCGGCTATTGGGTAAATTTCTTACCACATCAGGATCGCTAGTCGCATTATTAGGCGATGTTCTCAAGTTATCGTTAATTCTAAAACTGGCTTGATTGCGAAGAAACACTACTGTCATTAAACCCACCACTATCATAGTGCCGCCACCCCACAAAATAAACTGTTGCCACAATGGGGTATTTAGTTGATTTGATGGCGCTCGAGAAACATAAGCTTGAGGAGAAGAAGGGAGATATCTTCCCTTGGGACTCGACTCCGAGGAAGTTTCCTGTGGTGGATTGTTATCTGGTTCAGAACTTGACTCTAAAACAACTTCTTGATTTGGAGGATTTTTAATCTCTGTTGATAAATTTTGAGCTTTCGTCTCTGGTGAAGATTGGCTAATAGTAGTTTCTACAGCTCGCACTGCTGAATTGTTGGGGGGATTGTCATCCAGAGAAGGAGCTGCACGCACAATGGCAAAAGATTCTTCTGGATAAATAATTGGCTCTGGCTCAAAGTCGTTTTCTTCTGCCAATCGCGGCAAGATTGCTTGCTGCTGTGAAGGGATGATAATGGCAGGGTTTTGAACAGGACGCCAGTGATGCTGACATAACTTTGGCATTAGCTGGCTCAGGTAGCTTTCTAGATCTGCCAAACTGCTACCATGATCAGAGCGCAAAGCTTCTAACAATGCTGCTGTAAAAAATCCGTGGCCTAGCTCGCCACTTTCATGAGAAAATTGCTCTGGTTGGCAAGAGAGAATGGTCGCTAATTGTAGTTCTTGGGCTAGTTCGATTGTTTCTTCGCCAACAGGAGCATCCGCTTGAGTGCCAAAAGCCCGGTTGATATCGAGTAGTAGCAAAACATTTAGATTAGCAAGTTGCAAACTTTGCAAAAGCGATCGCATTTCTATGCCAGTCTCAGCTACAAGTTCGGGGTTTCCCTCCATCGGCATCAAATAATCTTTTCCCTTGTAATTGACACCATAACCACTAAAGAAAAACCACAGATGGTCTTGTGGTTGCCAACGTTTTGCTGTCAACTCCTCTAGCCACAGCAAAATATTTTCTCTAGTTGGATAAGTAGATCTATCCCCAATTGGCGGCGCAGTATCCGTCATCAGCAGACAATTTTCGGGTACAAAACCTGCCTCTGTCACCAAAAAATTCTTTAGCGCTTCAGCATCGGCTTGGGCCCAACTTAAAGGCTGAAATAACTGATATTGATTGATGCCGATCGCGATCGCCCAGTAGTTTACCATCCCGCTCTTTGTCGGTTATTGTTTGCTTGCTTAAAATTGCGGTTGGCTTTGTTAAAAAAACAAAGCTAACCTGTGTCTTGTAGTCTTGGTGATTCTCATCGAACCTTAAAGTAAGATGTAGTTTTTATTACGTTAAAAGTTCGGAAAATACTATCACCTAATTTCAAGTACAAATCATCAGTAAGGAGCTACAAGGTCATGAGCAAAAGTTCTGCTCACCAACCATCATCGATCATTCCCTTATCAGTTATTAGCCAAATTGCCACAAAGATCCGGATAATTCCGTTAGCAGTTTTACTCTTATCTCCTGTTCCTACTTGGTTTTTGACAGAAGCGATCGCCCCTGGAATTGTGCGAGCTTACACCGCCAGACTTGACTTAGCAATTGATCGCTTGAGCGAGGAAAATTATGAAACCATGTTGCGGAGGGCGGAAGCGGTTGCGAGGGCAGCTACTCAACGCAGCTTTGACCAAGATATTTTAGTAACAGATGTTTCAATTATCGTATCCGTACAGAGTCAGGGAGCGATCGCACCAGTTTTGGCATTAGAAGTTAGTCGCCCCCAATGGCGATCGCGTCCTGATGCTCAACGTTGGGCGACTTACTTCAAAACAGCGCGAGCATTACTGTACTTTGGACAGCCTACAACCTCGACTTCAGCACCAGCTAAATGATGAGATGAGGGGGATGAGGGGGATGAGGGAGAAATTTTCTCCGCGTCCCCGCGTCTCCGTGTCCCCATCCCCAATTCCCCAATTCCCCATTCCCCATTCCCCATTCCCCATTTCATGACTTAGAATAAAAAGGTTGTCAAAAATTGCGATATCCGCTACCATGGCTGTTCCAAAGAAGAAAACATCTAAGTCAAAGAGAGATAAACGCCGGGCTACTTGGAGACATAAAGCTGCTGTTGAAGCTCAAAAAGCTCTCTCTTTAGGCAAATCTATTTTGTCTGGACGCTCTACATTTGTCTATCCTGCTGCTGAAGAAGAGGAAGAAGAATCATAACTACCAACTCAGGAAAGCATGAACAGCATTGAAGATTTGAGCAGCAAGTAGCTGTTCAAGTTTCTGGCTATCAAAATATAAAATTATTCTTGGCTTTCCTGATGACATGATGAAAATGTTTTAAGAAATTGGTAATTTGCAATTCGTAAAACTAATAATTTATTACTTAGGTAATTTCTAGGAAAGAATTTACTAGAACCGTTGGTTTCGACTTCACTCAACCAACTAAGGGGTCGAGAGTTGAGCGGAGTCGAAACTCGTCATCATGGGTATTTTTTTAATTAGAAATCACCTTATTACTTATGACTGATGGTAAATTAATCAGATAAAGAGTAAATTAGCTAATTATTCTAGCTTTTTATTGCTTAGTAAAAAAGCTTGTAACCACATTGTAAAATTAATTTTTCTACGATTATGCTAGGAAAATTTTTTCAGAAACCAAATAAAGAAGAAGGCGATCGCGTTCCTCCAGGACAACATTTAGCCAAGGGCTTTCCTGTATTAACTTATGGTGCAACTCCACAAGTCAGTACTGACGAATGGGAATTTCGAGTTTGGGGTTTGGCGAAATCTGCTACTTTCACTTGGGCGGATTTTATGAAGCTTCCGCAACACGAATTTACAGCAGATTTTCACTGTGTAACCCGCTGGTCAAAACTAGATGTTAAATGGACTGGAATTAAAGTCATAGACTTTATGAGTCTGCTAGAGATCAATCTCAAAGCATCCTACATTATGGAACATTGCTATGGCGGTTACACTACCAATATCTCAATGGCAGACTTTGTACGAGAAGAAAACTTTTTTGCGTTTAAAGTCTTTGATGAACCATTACCAGCGGAACATGGCGGCCCGATGCGGTTAGTTGTCCCTCACCTCTATGCTTGGAAAAGTGCCAAGTGGATTAATGGTTTAGAGTTTTTAGAACGTGAAGATCTCGGTTTTTGGGAGCGTAATGGCTATCACAGCCGTGGCGAACCTTGGGCAGAAGAACGCTACAGCAGTGCTTTTGGGTTTTAATCGAGACGCGCCTTGCCAGCGTCTTTTAACCCAAGAATCGTTTGAGCAGCGATAATTTGCCTTTGTAGGGGGCATATCTCCATTTTAAATCGAGTAAAAAAGAATTTTGCATTACACTTTTGTAATGAGAAAAGGTATCAAAACCAGCTTTGCCGTGATAGCTACCAATACCGCTATCCCCTACGCCACCAAACGGTAAAGATGAGATACCACAATGTACTATTGTGTCATTGAGGCACACCCCACCAGATGAGGTTTCCTGCAAAAGCGAGTTTTGCAGTTTTTTGTTTTGAGAAAATAGGTATAAAGCTAGAGGTTTTGGTCTAGAGTTAATCAAGGCGATCGCTTCTGCAATGTCAGTATATTCAATTATCGGCAGAATGGGGCCAAAGATTTCTTCTTGCATGATTGGATCAATCACAGAGACATGATCAATCAATGTAGGAGCAATATAAAGCTCTGAAAGGTTAGTTTCACCACCAATAATAATTTCTCCATTTTTGAGGAAATTAACTAAACGTTCAAAGTGTTTTTGGCTAATAATTCTGGCATAATCAGGACTATTAAATGGTTGTTCGCTATAAAATTCTTTTAAGCATTTTTGTAGCTCATTTACTAAATCTTTTTTGATTTTTTGATCAACTAAAAGATAGTCAGGAGCGATACAAGTTTGTCCCGCATTGATAAATTTGCCCCAAACAATTCGCCTAGCAGTGTGTTGGAGATTAATCTCATTATCTACAATGCAAGGGCTTTTACCACCTAATTCCAAAGTAACTGGAGTAAGATTTTGTGCTGCTGCCCCCATAATGATTTTGCCGATAGCTGTACCACCAGTAAAAAAGATATGGTCAAATTTTTCTGCAATAAGTTTTTGACTGATTTCGACACCTCCTTCTACCACTGCAATATAAGCTGAATCGAAATATTTTGTGATGAGATCAGCAATGAGATGGGAGGTATGAGGGGCTAATTCTGAAGGTTTAATAATTGCACAATTACCTGCTGCGATCGCACCAACCAAAGGTGAGATACTCAAATTAAATGGATAGTTCCAAGCACCAATAATTAAAACAACTCCTAATGGTTCTGGATAAATTCTGGCTGAGTAGTAAAAAAATTCTACCGAAACAGGGACTTTTTTAGGCTTAGTCCAAGTATTGAGATGTTTGATTGCATAATCAATCTCTTTAAGAACGCTAATTTCTGTAGCGTAAGCCTCAAATTCTGGTTTATTTAAATCTGCCTGTAAAGCTTGAGTGATTGCCTGTTGATTCAGGGTGACTGCTTGCTTGAGAGTTTTGAGTTGTTCAAGGCGAAAAGCAATATCTTTAGTTTTGCCTGTTTGAAAAAAACTCCGCTGGCTAAGAATTATCTCAGTAATATTTGACGATTCAGTATTAATCATTTATTTTACTCATGATTGAATAGGTAAAAGCACAATAAATACACTACCTTTATTCAACTCTGAATCGAGCAAAATAGTGCCTTGATGTGCCTCAACAATCCTGCGAGAAAGGTATAATCCTAAACCGCTACCCGAACTATTGTGACTACCTTGACGAAACCTTTCAAAGATAGTGATTTGTTCTTCAGGGGGAATACCTGGCCCTGTATCAGCTATCTCGATACTCAGGTAGTCATCAGCATGGAAATTAAGAGAAAATCGAGGCAAATAACTTTTATTAAACTGAGGTTGAGAGTGAAGACGGATATTTACAGAGCCAATTTCAGTAAACTTGATCGCATTACCGATCAGATTAGTAAATAAGCGATGCAGTTCTAAGCGATCGCCCATCACTTTTTTAGTGCTGGACTCTTCTGTAAAATCTAGATTGAGAAGCAATTTTTTGTCTTGAGCTAGGGGTGTTAATTCTCCAGTGACTTCTTTTAACAACTGGACGAGATTAACTGGCTGAAATGCTAAAGTTTTGCGACCTGCTTCAAAGCGGTAAACTTCTAATAAGGTATTGACCATGGATAGCAAATTAGTATTGCTACGAGCCATGATCGTGATTACCTCTTGCATTTGCGGTGATAAGTTTCCTAACGCACCTTGCTGAAATAATATCAACATGCGATCGGCTGCTACCAATGGGGTGCGTAAGTCATGGGTGAGACGAGAGACAAAATCTTCTCGCTGACGGGCGATTTCATCACGTTCATCCATGCTATGCTTCAACCGCAAAAGCGATCGCACCCGTGCCAACAACTCGTCTACTGTCACCGGTTTGCGGATAAAATCATCAGCACCCAAATCTAATCCTTTAGCAACATTGGGCGCATCATGAGCAGTAATCAGCAATATCGGGATATATTGCTGTAATTTCATCTCTCCACGAATGTGCTTGGTGACTTCGTAACCATCCATGCCTGGCATCATCAAATCCAGCAAAACTAAGTCACAAGGCGATGCTTGCAGTTGTGCCAAGGCTGAAATACCATTTTCTGCCGTACTGATTATATAACCTTCTTCCTCCAAAATAGTTTTGATCAAAAACACGTTATCAGGAGAGTCATCGACAACTAAAATTTTGTCAGAGCGAGAAGATGGTGAACTCATTGAGTCTTAGGGAAGAAAAGTAAATTTTTTTGACCGTTATTTGTTAATTATGCTACAGCAATTATACTTGAGTTATAAAAATTATCTTTATCATGTCATTAGTCCTTTGTAATGACAAATGACTAATAACAGCCAAGAGAAAAATATTTCACAAATTCTTTAGTTCACCTAGATGTACGCTCGTGCGATAAACCATATAGATAAAACCACATTCATCACGAAAGCTTTGATATAAAGCCTGTAAATTATGAATAAGTTGTTCATATATTAAACCTTCACGCGGCACATAAGAAACGCTCATTGCTCGGCCAATTAATCCAGTTAAATCTAACTCTTGTCTATAAACAAATGTATATTCTCGAATATTCCCAAAATAGGGAGTTGCTAACAGCGGTTTTACAGATTGCATCCGCGATTCTGCTGGGTGATTATTAGATGCTGTACGTACAATTTGGCTATATTCGGCAGTCAAAGCATCTTCTTGATCGCGGTTATTCCAAACTACTGCTAAACGTCCTAATGGTTTCAAAATGCGGCGGAATTCTAATAAAGTCGGTTCTGGGTTAAACCAGTGGAAAGCTTGAAAACAAGTAACTATATCTACAGATTGATCGGGTATTTGGATAGATTCTGCTGTTCCATCACGAAACTCTACCAAAGGGTGAGGTGCAGCAGCTTCTCTCATTGCCGCATTTGGTTCAATAGCAATAACATTTACTCCACGTTCTGCTAATAATCGAGAGGAAATACCTGTACCCGCACCAATATCTGCTGCTAAAAGTTGCGAAGTTGGAGGTAGATCTTTCAAGATAATATCAATTACTGCTGCTGGATAACTTGGACGGTATTTTACATAGTCTTCTGCTCTATTGGAAAATCTGTTTAAAGGGTTCAGGGTGTGTAGGGGTGTGGTATGAGTTTCGCTCATGTATGTTTCTGCACGACTCAAGAATCAATATTTAATATATGGGAGCAAAAGAGCAAGCGATCGCTCTGTTTCCAAAAAGCGATAAGATGTTAACCAATAGCCTAAAAAATTAAACTTTGTATACACTAATGGCAAAATTACTTAATATTAAGTGAAAAATTGCCCGTGACGTAGCACCTCAAAAAAACAGCCACCTCCACTAGGAAGCAGCTGTTTCAAGCAATAGGAGATTATAAAGAATTAGTAATCGAAATCACCGCCACCCATACCAGCGCCCGCAGCAGGAGCGCCATCCTTAGGCTCAGGCTTGTCCACTACAATACATTCGGTTGTCAACACCATGCCAGCGATGGAAGCAGCATTTTGCAAAGCAGAACGAGTGACCTTAGCGGGGTCAACAATACCAGCGTCAAATAAATCAACAAATTCATTTGTCGCGGCATTGTAACCAACGTTGAATTCCTTCTCTTTGACTCGTTCAGCAATTACAGCACCATTCTGACCAGCATTTTCAGCAATCCGCTTCAAAGGTGCGGGTAAGGCACGAGATACAATTAACGCACCAATCAACTCTTCACCGGTGAGGTTGCCATTCGCCCAGTCTTCGAGTTGAGGGGTGAGGTGAGCTAGAGTTGTACCACCACCAGGAACGATACCTTCTTCAACAGCAGCTTTAGTAGCGTTGATAGCATCTTCCAAGCGCAGTTTTTTGTCTTTCATTTCGGTTTCAGTGGCTGCACCCACTTTCACCACTGCAACACCACCAGCTAGCTTGGCTAGACGTTCTTGCAATTTTTCTTTGTCGTAGGAAGATTCAGTTTCTTCGATTTGACGACGAATTTGGTCAATCCGAGCTTTGACAGCAGCTTCGTTACCTTCAGCAACAATTGTGGTGTTGTCTTTGGTAATGGTGATGCGGCGAGCCTTACCGAGCATATCCAGCTTGGTATTTTCCAGCTTGAGACCAGCATCTTCAGTGATTAGCTGACCACCAGTTAACACGGCGATATCTTCTAGCATAGCTTTGCGGCGATCGCCAAATCCAGGCGCTTTCACAGCAGCCACATTCAGCACACCGCGCAGGCGGTTAACCACTAAGGTTGCTAAAGCTTCTTTTTCGATATCTTCAGCGATAATCACCAAAGGACGACCAGCACGAGCTACTTGTTCTAGAACTGGTACAAGGTCTTGTACTAAGGCGATTTTCTTATCGGTCAGCAGAATGTAAGGCTCATCAAAAATTGCTTCCATCCGCTCAGGATCGGTGGCAAAGTAGGGAGAGATGTACCCTTTATCGAAGCGCATCCCTTCGGTGATTTCCAATTCTGTAGTCATGGATTTCCCTTCTTCTAGGGAAATTACACCTTCTTTACCAACCTTATCCATGGCTTGGGCAATCATCTGACCGACTTCTTCGTCGTTACCAGCTGAAATTGCGCCAACTTGAGCGATCGCTTTAGAATCTTCTACAGGGCGAGCATGTTCAGCAATCTTGTCTACAAGAAAAGCGGTAGCTTTATCAATACCGCGCTTGAGCAAAATTGCATTTGCACCGGCTGCAACGTTCCGCAAGCCTTCCTTAACAATGGCGTGAGCTAAAACAGTAGCCGTGGTTGTACCATCACCCGCAGCGTCGTTGGTCTTAGAAGCAGCTTGACGGATCAAAGACACACCAGTATTTTCGATGTGGTCTTCTAATTCGATTTCTTTGGCGATGGTAACACCGTCATTAACAATTTGTGGTGCGCCAAACTTCTTCTCTAGGACTACGTTACGACCTTTGGGGCCAAGGGTAACAGCTACAGCTTCAGCTAAGATGTCAATGCCTCGCTCTAGGGCACGACGGGCGTTTTCGTTGTAGATAATGCGCTTTGCCATAATTGTTAATTATCCTTTGTCATTTGTCTGTCATTTGTCCTCTCTTACAAAGTTCTGTTCGCTGGAAGCCAGCGCCCAGACTTTGCGCTTTGTCATTTGTCCTTCGTCCAACAACTAATGACCAATGACTAATGACCTTTACGCAACCACTGCTAAAATGTCTTTTTCAGAAAGCAGTACATATTCTTCGGTGCCGAGCTTGATATCGGTGCCAGCGTACTTGGAGTACAGCACTCTATCGCCGACTTTAACTTCTAATTCCTGACGGCTACCGTCGTCGTTACGCTTGCCAGGGCCAAGGGCGACTACTTCCCCTACCTGGGGCTTTTCCTTGGCGGTATCGGGCAAATAAAGACCACCTGCGGTCTTTTCTTCAGAGGCGTTCACTTTTACGAAAACGCGATCGCCTAAAGGTTTAACTGTGGAAACGCTCAGAGATACAGCTGCCATAAAAAATTTCTCCAGAGTTAGCACTCTCAACTCCTGAGTGCTAATCTACCGAACAGCGGCATATAATGGCAACAATCTCTGTAGTACGGGTTCCCGAACTCTATAATTATTCATTTGCGTAAGTATAAATACTTAATTATTGTAATATTTCAGGTTTTTTTCTATAAGTTACGAATATTTTTATATGGACAACTTTATTTGCAAAGCTGGGAAATTGTTATAGAACTGTAATCAGGGAGCCGCTCGATGAGTAACAACACAGTGATCCAGAAAAGCCATCCAATCCCCAAAACTACTAAGTCTTTAGAACGTAAAGCCCTGAGTAATTGCGTAGAAGCTTTAGGTCTGGCAAAGATTCAGCGACATATTTTTATATGCGCTGACCAGACAGTTGCTAACTGCTGTTCAAAACAAGCTAGTCTGGAATCCTGGGAATACTTAAAAAAGCGACTCAAAGAGCTAAAGCTCGACCAGCCGCAAGACGGTCGTCCCATTTATGTCTTTAGAACTAAAGTCAACTGCTTGCGTGTTTGTAGTTCTGGGCCGATAATGGTTGTTTACCCGGATGGGGTCTGGTATTTCCAAGCAAACCCGGAAGTCATCGAGCGGATCATCCAAGAACACTTGATAGGCAATAAGGTGGTAGAAGAACATGCATTTTTGATCCATCCTTTGCCAGAAACTCCCCCAGTTTCTTGTGAACAGCTCGTAGAAGCTTGACCTCAGTCAGGATAAGGTACAGTAGTAATGCGGATGAAAGCGCGGGTTGGTTTTGGGCTAGGGTCATCATAAGCCAATACTTAACTTGTGAACCAGAAGGACTATTATTGAATCAGTGTTTTTAACCCGCTACTTTCAAAGCGATATATAATAGCGCATTATAAATACTACTGCTCTACGTATCCTTACTGGACTGTCGCCAGTGAGCTACTAGTTTGTTAAAAGCGATCGCCGCTTTTGAGATTTCGAGGTAGCAAAGGCAAGTTAAGCGGGAGAAACGACAACATCTCAAATAACCACCATAGAGGATAACTAATCAAGACATTGATGGAACGAAGCGCGACAAGTGCCACTGCTATGAAAGAGCCCAGCATGAAAGATCACAAACGACTTCTATTGATTGATGATGACCCTAACCTCATCTTGCTGGTGAAGGACTACTTAGAATTCCGGGGATATGAAGTTATCACCGCTGAAAACGGACGAGAAGCTCTGGAAATTTTAGAACATGATGTTCCAGACATGATCATCTGCGACGTGATGATGCCGGAAATGGACGGATATACTTTTGTAGAACAAGTCCGGCAAAATGAACGTACCAGTTGGATTCCTGTTCTTTTCCTTTCAGCCAAAGGACAAAGCGCAGACCGAGTCAAAGGGCTAAATAAAGGGGCTGATGTATACATGGTCAAACCCTTTGAGCCAGAAGAACTCGTAGCGCAAGTAGAATCTTCACTCAAGCAAACCATCCGTTGGAAAGAACACCAAGCCAAAGGAGGCGAAAACGGTTCCCGCATCCAAGTTCCCTTCGATGTGCAGTTAACCCCAACCGAACTGAAAGTAGTACAGTTTGTTGCTAGGGGTTTAGCTAACCGGGAAATTGCCGAAGAACTAAACGTTAGTCAACGTACAGTTGAAAGCCATGTGTCCAATATGTTGGGCAAAACTAATCTCCATAACCGCACTGAACTAGCACGGTGGGCGATTGAAAATCAAATGGCATAAATAGCTATTAGCATTCAGCCGTCAGGTTTTCGGTGCTTAACTGACTGCTGAATGCTGATAACTTAGTTACAAAGCTTTATGGTTGCAAGGTGAATTTGTCAAAAATTTCTCCCTAGAGTTGTCCAGTTGGGTTATTAGGGCGCTTGCAATAGGGAATATTTTTCTTCAGAATTCCAGGGTAAAGCGACTATCTGAAGTCAAATCAAACCCATTGTGACCTCCAGGCATTAGTACTTTCTGATTTAGGATTTTAGATTGGCAATCTAAAATCCTAAATTTAAAATTAAGTTTTATTAAAAATAAAGATTATAGGTCTCTATTCATCAGGCTTTTCTACATTTAAATCTAATTTAATCTCTACTTTTTGTTCTAAACAATATCTACTAACTCAAAACGTATTTTCTTACCAATCTCTGGCAGCCTTATCAATCGTATCTAAAGTCACAGAAGGGTTATCAGGGTCTAAGAGTCTATCAACAGATGATCTACTAGTTTTCATCTTCTCTGCCATAGCTGTTTTAGTGATCTTTTTTTGTGCCATTGCTTCTCTAATTTGCCAAGCAATCACTCTCTTGATAGCTATTAAGTTGATTTCATCTAATGTTCCATCTTCTTCTAAAAACGCATCAAAAGAAGAACCAATATATGGATTTTCTGTCATACTTGCGCCTCCAATATCTGTTTACGTTGCAAAGCTAAATCTAATTGTTTTTTTGGAGTTTTCTGACTTTTCTTGATAAACCCATGCAGTATAAATTAGAGATACAACTTGTGAGATTCTCTTCCCAGGCTTCAACCTGGGAAAGAAAACTTACACCTTTGTACGAAAACTAAAATTCGGCGCTTTGCGGTGTGCGTGGAAACGGAATGACATCACGAATATTTGCCATACCCGTCATGAATTGCACAAGTCTTTCAAAACCCAAGCCAAAACCCGCGTGAGGAACAGTACCATAACGACGCAAGTCAAGATACCACCACAAATCCTCTGGTTGCATTCCTTGCGCTATCACACGGCGTTCTAAAACTTCTAACCGTTCTTCCCGTTGCGAACCACCAATAATTTCACCTATTTTCGGTGCAAGAATATCCATGGCGCGAACGGTTTTCTCATCATCGTTCAAACGCATATAAAAAGCTTTAATCTGCGCTGGATAATCGGTAACAATTACAGGCTTTTTGAAAAGCTGTTCAGCCAGATAACGCTCATGTTCTGATTGTAAATCTAATCCCCAACTCACGAGATATTCAAATTTGACATCAGCTTTTTCTAAAAGCGCGATCGCATCTGTATAACTCAAGCGCTCAAATTGATTATTAACTATATTCTCAGCTGTTGCCAACACAGTATCATCAATCCGCTGATTGAAAAATTCCATGTCCTCTGGGCAAGTTTCCATCACATATTTAAAAATATGTTTGAGAAACGCCTCAGCTAAATCCATATCACCTTCCAAATCACAAAAAGCCATTTCTGGCTCCACCATCCAAAATTCTGCTAAATGGCGGGAAGTGTTAGAATTTTCTGCACGGAAGGTAGGGCCGAAGGTGTAAACGTTAGAAAACGCCATCGCCATCACTTCCGCTTCCAACTGGCCACTAACAGTGAGATATGTGGGTTTACCAAAAAAGTCCTGCGTGTAATCTATCGCTTGATTGTCTGTGCGGGGAATATTCTTGAGATCCAAACTGGTGACGCTAAAAAGTTCACCCGCACCCTCGCAATCGCTAGCAGTGATAATTGGAGTATGTACCCACAAAAAGCCTCTTTCGTGAAAGAATTGATGAATCGCTGTAGAACAGGCATTTCTCACACGGAAAACTGCACCAAACGAATTAGTCCGCGATCGCAAATGTCCAATGGTTCGCAGAAACTCAAAGGAATGGCGTTTCTTTTGTAGGGGATATGTTTCGGGATCAGCTTCACCGTAGACTTTCAGCGTCTGTGCTTTTAATTCAATCCGCTGTCCTTTACCTTGGGAAGCCACTAGCACCCCAGCCACTTCTACCGCCGCACCTGTATTCAGCTTTTTCAAGCTAGCTTCATAATCTGGCAAATCTTGATTAATGACGACTTGCAAATTAGCCAAGGATGAGCCGTCATTAACTTCAATAAAAGCAAACCCTTTGGACTCACGCTTTGTCCGTACCCAACCTTGAACTTGCAGGGACTCATCAGGTTGACCACTTCGTAATATTTCTGCAATTCGTCGATTTACCATATCTACCCGGTACAGGATTTTAATATCCAGCCTATAATAACGCCCATTCCACCAAAGCGGACAGCTTGCCAGAAAGGTTCCTTGAGACTACCCCAAGAAAATAACTGGCTTTCTAAGTTTATTTCTAACACTTCCAATTGCTGCTTGATTTGCCGTAACTCGGCTTTGATTTCTGGCGTCTGATGTTTATTTTTATTGAGTTTGTTTAAGTGTTGTTGATATTCTGATTTTAAGGAGCGATCGCGTTGTACTTGAGTGTAACGCTCTTTTAAAGAAGAAAGCGATCGCTCTACTTGTGCAAGTTCTTGTTCAAAATCTGGTTCTTGGTTTTCCTCTGAGGGGTGCGATTGTTTAGACGGCTTCATTTAGTAAGTAGTAAACTAGGATAAAATGCCAGTTAATAGTCATTTGTCAAAAGACAAAGGACAAAGGACTCTAATATATGTCTCAACCTACCCAATTGCCTAAAACTACTCTACTAAATGAATTAAGTACCTTAGAACTAGCCCAAGCCCTAATGGAGAGGTTAAGCATTTCCCCTGATGATTGGCATCGCCTCAAGTCTAACCGCAATTCTCGCGCCAATGAACAAGCAGCAGCAGCAATTGTATTTCTCCTCAAAAATCAGCCACAAGAAGCCCTTGCCAGATTAGAACAAGCTGCTGGTTGGTTAAATCGGTCTATTTCAGCCCCGCCTTGTCCAACACATGGGAGTAAGGAGATAATTCGTAATTCGTAATGACGCTCCTACGTCGCTACCGCTGCGAAGCGCGTAATTTGTAATTAAAGAAACATTTTTTCTTCCCCTACACCCCCATCAAAGCAAATAAGTGGAGAATAGAACTAGGAAAAAACCAGTTTAATACTGATTAACCCTACTGCCTACTCACCACTCACTACTCCCCTCTCACCGTCTCAAAGACAGCCTGGGGCGGTTTTCTAATTGTTTACAAAGTCTTAACTCCGTCCCTTTGCGGTTCCACTCTACCTGATCAAAAATTTGATGTAGCAGAGATAGACCGCGACCACTTTCTGCTTCGTCTGGTGGTAGATAGTCTATGGGATCGCTATCACAAACGCATTCGGGAATAAAACCACTACCCTGGTCTGATATTATCCACCAGTACTGATCATTAATAAGAGAAAAACGTACTACAACAGTTTTACTGGGATCAAGATTATTACCATGTTTAGCTGCATTTACCAGGGCTTCTTGAAGTCCTAGCCGCAGTTCTGCTTGTAGCTTTGCTGGAATCTCTGCCAACAGTAAATCTAGTATTGGACAAAGATAGAGAGTTGAGGCGAAACTAATTGTGCCCCAGTATCGTCCAACCGGACGGAGCGAAATGGTAATCACAAGAGAAACCCCATAGCTTTCAGTTAGCTAGACATCAGTTTGCTATAACAGGCACCCTGATAGAAATTGAGGTGGTCATGCTGCCTTCAAACTTGCGTCTTTTAAACTAAATTGTGAAAATGCTAGGGAGCATTGACTCTATAAATGAGTTTAAATTGCTTTAACATAGAACGGCTGTAATTAATTTGCTAATACAGTTAGCAACTTAATGGAAGATGCTTAAAATACAAAAGAGTACATTGATACTCTTGTTAGTTGCCGACTGATAATTTGTGCAATCTACTTCATATTTTGAAGAGCCTATGCAACTTGAATTCTTTAAACAAAATGAATTTCTATTTTTAGCTTAATTCAATTTTAGCATTTTTATTATGCAATAGACTACAAATTTGAAATTTGAGCTTTTGTAAAGGATTCAGTATCCTAGCCCAAATGTGGTAACACCAGAAAAGCAGCAGTTTCCACGTGAGCTGTTTGAGGAAAAAAATCAGCAGGTTGTACTCGTGTGAGAGTGTATTGCCCTTCTTGACAAAGTAATTTGAGGTCACGCGCGAGGGTTGCTACTTTACAGCTGACGTAAACAATCTGAGATGGTTTCGAGCGCAGTAAAGTGTCAATGACAGCGCGATCGCACCCCTTACGTGGTGGGTCGATTAGTACCACTTCTGGTAGTGTGCCCATTTTTGGTAACAATTTCTCTACTGCGCCAACTTGAAATGTTACGTTATTTATCCCGTTGATCTGAGCATTGACTATTGCTTGTTCTACTGCCTTTGGTTGCACTTCTAAACCTGTAACTTGGCGTACTTGTTTTGCTAAAGGTAAAGTTAAAGTTCCGATACCACAATATGCATCAACTAGTACTTCATGCCCCAAAAGATTTAATTGTGACTGAATTATTTGTAATAATTCTTCTGCTGTTTCGGTATAAATTTGAAAAAATGTATCGGGGCGGACTTGAAATTCTAATCCAGCGAATTTTTCTCGTAGGTAAGGAACTCCAGCAACGCAACGAGTGTCAGCACCAAAGATGGCATTTGTGCGCTCAGGGTTGCGATTGAGTGAGACTCCGACTAACTGAGAATAGCGTTTTAACCATGCTTGGGCTTGATTTTCAATTCCTGCCAAATTCCAATCTTTAACCACCAAAGTCAGCAACATTTCTCCTGTGCGTCGTCCAATGCGTAAACTCAGATGGCGAATCTGTCCTTGATGACGCTGTTCATTGTAGATTTGCCAACCTCGCTGTTGGATGTCCTGCTTGACTTCAGCCAGCAAAGGATTTAATCGCAGGTCTTGAACTGGGCATTGATTCAGGTTTATTAATTGATGGCTACTTTTTTGATAGTAACCAGCTTGTACTTGTCCTGTTGCCGATTTGCTCAAAGGATAAGTAGCTTTATTGCGGTAGCCAAAAGCAGAAGCAGCTGCAAGTACGGGGTCTACTGGTGGTTGCACAAAACCACCAATTCGTTCTAAAGCCTGAATCACCTGATTGCGCTTAGCCACAAGCTGATAA
Source organism: Desmonostoc vinosum (assembly GCF_059505385.1). Taxonomy (NCBI): domain Bacteria; kingdom Bacillati; phylum Cyanobacteriota; class Cyanophyceae; order Nostocales; family Nostocaceae; genus Desmonostoc; species Desmonostoc vinosum. The sequence goes on along the minus strand of NZ_JCACKM010000234.1, from coordinate 21,336 downwards.
TCATAATCAATATGCTGCCACTGACAACCACCGCATTTATCAGCCACAATGCAACCAGGTCTGATCCGGTGAGGGGATGGTTGGATAATTTGCTGAAGCTTACCGTGAGCATATTTAGGTTTAACACTTACCAAGCGGATCATAACGCGATCGCCTGGTACAGTATCCGCGACAAACACCACACGCTGATCACAGCGACCGACACCATCGCCCGTATCACTCAAATCAGTGATTGCAACTTCAATTAATTCACCCTGTCGCCAAACTGTATTAGTCATTTGTTATTGGGGATTGGGGATTGGGGATTGGGGATTGGGGATTGGGGATTGGGGATTGGGGATAGTCAAGAGTTATTCTCTTCCCCTGCCCCCTGCTTCCTCATCTTCCCCAAATCGCTTCACTTCTGTACCTCAGACTCGTTAAACTAGCAGATAATATTTCTTCGCGTGATTGTAATAATCATGACTGTAATTAGCCAAGTTATTCTCAAAGCTGACGACGAACTGCGTTATCCCAGCAGTGGCGAACTCAAGAGTATCAAAGAATTTTTGCAAACCGGCGAGCAAAGGACGCGCATTGCTGCGACCTTAGCTGAAAACGAAAAAAAGATAGTTCAGGAAGCAACCAAAAAACTTTGGCAGAAGCGTCCTGATTTTATCGCACCCGGCGGGAATGCTTATGGAGAACGTCAACGTACTCTGTGCGTCCGCGATTTTGGCTGGTACTTACGCCTAATTACCTATGGCGTACTTGCTGGTGATAAAGAACCGATTGAAAAAATTGGTTTGATTGGCGTGCGGGAAATGTATAACTCTTTGGGTGTTCCTGTGCCAGGAATGGTAGAAGCAATCAATTCTCTCAAAACAGCTTCTCTTGACCTCCTAAGCGCACAAGATGCTGCTGAAGCAGCACCTTACTTTGATTACATCGCTCAAGCTATGTCTTGAGCCAAAGTGTGTGCTAGTTCCAGCATGAACTCTGCTTCTGTAAGAGTGAGTACAAGGCATTAACACTCGACATCCATAAAATCTCTAATTTGATCATAACTTCCCCACATTTGGTAGTGGCTATGGCAAAATCTCTGTCAAGTTATTAACCAGTTGTGGGGAAATTTTATGCTATTGGTCAGTGGCTAGTAGCTGGTGATTATGGGTAATTCGCAAATGACAACCGACCAATGACAAACGACCTCCCAATACAAAAAGCCGACAGTTATTAAAGCTGTCGGCAACTAGTGTGTTCCCTATTAATGACTCGGCTAGAGTTCAGTTGTATATAACTATGCCAAATTAGTTATTGTAGGTAGGCGATCTTAATCAAGAACATTTGTGATTTTCATCACTTGATTGTTACAGCTAAACTGCATTTACCCCAATAATTTATAGCTGGCGGTAGAGTTCTGCGTAAGATCAAGTGATAATTTGACTATGGATTATAAAATCAATCTCTAACACAAAATTTGCCATCAAAGTTTTTATGGTTTGAGTTGAAGCTGAGCGATCGCATTTGTCGTATTGATTGCACTGTGATCAGAAACTTTGAGAACAACGCGCTACAACCATGGCAAGTAAATCGATAGAATAATGCTCTGTCCTCTTGGTGCATTACTTCCATGACTGCTACCTCAAAAGCTCCCTTTTCCGCCCAAGAAATTGCCGCTGAAGGTATAAAGCCAGAAGAATACGAAGAAATTGTCCGTCGTTTAGGGCGTCATCCTAACAAAGCTGAACTGGGAATGTTTGGGGTGATGTGGTCAGAGCATTGTTGTTACAAAAATTCTCGCCCCTTACTCAAACAGTTTCCCACAACAGGGCCCCGTATCCTTGTAGGGCCTGGTGAAAATGCTGGTGTTGTAGACCTGGGAAAAGGATTGCAATTAGCGTTTAAGATAGAATCTCATAACCACCCCTCGGCTGTCGAACCCTTTCAAGGGGCTGCAACAGGAGTAGGTGGCATCCTCAGAGATATATTTACAATGGGGGCGCGTCCCATTGCTATCTTAAACTCGCTGCGCTTCGGCTCTCTAGAAGATGCTAAAACACAACGATTATTCCACGGTGTAGTAGCAGGGATTGCCCACTATGGTAATAGTGTCGGAGTACCCACCGTTGGCGGCGAAGTTTACTTTGACCCGGCTTACTCTGGTAATCCTTTAGTGAACGTCATGGCACTAGGATTAATGGAAACAGCAGAAATCGTCAAATCAGGAGCCTCTGGCTTAGGCAATCCTGTGCTGTATGTTGGTTCTACTACCGGACGTGATGGTATGGGAGGTGCGAGTTTTGCCAGTGCCGAATTGAGTAATGAGTCAATAGATGACCGTCCTGCTGTGCAAGTAGGCGATCCGTTTTTGGAAAAATCGTTAATTGAGGCTTGTCTGGAAGCATTCAAGACAGGTGCAGTTGTCGCCGCCCAAGATATGGGTGCAGCAGGGATCACCTGTTCAACATCAGAAATGGCCGCAAAAGGGGGTGTAGGAATCGAACTGGATTTAGATAAGATTCCTGTGCGGGAAACAGAGATGGTTCCTTATGAATACCTGCTTTCAGAATCTCAAGAACGGATGCTATTCGTCGCTCAAAAAGGACGCGAACAGGAATTAATTGACATTTTCCATCGTTGGGGGCTTCAGGCTGTTGTCGCTGGTACAGTCATTGCAGAACCTATCGTGCGAATTCTCTTCCGAGGGGAAGTAGCAGCAGAAATCCCCGCTGAGGCGTTGGCTGAGAATACCCCACTTTACCATCGAGATTTATTGACAGAACCACCAGAATATGCTCGTCAAGCTTGGGAGTGGACACCCGATTCCTTACCTGAGTGTACAAATACTGGTATTGAAATCCAGGGACGCCTGCAAAGTTGGAACGATATCCTTTTAACTTTGCTAAGTACGCCTACGATCGCCTCTAAACGCTGGGTCTATCGTCAATATGACCATCAAGTACAAAACAATACCGTAATCTTACCAGGTGGTGCAGATGCCGCCGTTGTCCGTCTACGCCCCCTTGAAGGGCAGGGGAGCAGGGGAGCAGGGGAGCAGGGGGAAAGTTTCAATCCTCAATCTGGGGTGGCGGCTACAGTAGATTGCAATCCTCGTTATGTTTACCTTGATCCCTATGAGGGAGCAAAGGCAGTAGTGGCAGAAGCTGCACGTAATCTTAGCTGTGTGGGTGCAGAACCTCTGGCAGTAACTGATAACCTGAATTTTGGTAGTCCAGAAAAACCCATTGGTTACTGGCAGTTAGCCGAAGCATGTCGTGGCTTGGCTGAAGGTTGTCGCGAGTTAGCAACACCAGTTACAGGCGGGAATGTTTCGTTATATAACGAAACTCTCGATTCCCAAGGTGTTCCACAGCCGATTTATCCTACCCCTGTTGTTGGGATGGTAGGACTGATTCCTGATATTACAAAAATTTGCGGTCAAGGTTGGCAAGCAAGTGGCGATGTGATTTATTTACTGGGATTATCCCCAATCCCCAATCCCAAATCTAAAATTGAATTGGGAGCATCTGAGTATTTAGCTACCATTCATAGTATTGCCGCCGGAAGACCGCCACGGGTAAATTTTGATTTAGAACGCCGTGTACAACAAGTTTGCCGCGAGGGAATTCGTGCAGGTTGGGTACGTTCAGCTCATGATTGTGCAGAGGGAGGATTGGCAGTTACCTTGGCAGAATGTTGCATTGCTGGCAACCTCGGTGCCGAAATTCATTTAGAAATTTCGGGTAATCATTTACAACGCCTTGATGAAATTCTATTCGGCGAAAGTGGGGCGCGAATTGTAGTTTCTGTAGCCTCAGAACAACAAGAAATTTGGGAATCCTACTTACAAGAACATCTTGAGCAAGACTGGCAAAAAATAGGTACAGTTGGTAATCTCGACATTGGTTTGGTGGTTTTGACCACTGATAACCAAACACTAATCAAAGTTAGGATCGAAGATATCAGCGATCGCTATTACAACGCCATCTCTGAACGTTTAGCAAAAGTTTTGAGAGAGTAAAGGCTGGGGACTGGGGACTGGGGACTGGGTACTAGGTACTGGGTACTAGGAAAGAATTCTTAAAATCCCAATTCCCAATTCCCAATTCCCTACTCCCTACTCCCCATTTCCCAAATATTGGCATCGCTGAGCATAAGTACGGTACTGTTTTAATGTGTGGTTAACAATTTATTAAGATTGTTGTGACCATGTATCAACACAATGCCGGTGACTTGACACACCCCCCACCAGGAGCAAAGCTAGCATGATTCCCATCCATCCCGTCACTTTGGATGAATACTCTCAACAAACTCATGACTCAATCAATAGTCATGAAAGTCGCCCTGATAAGCCAGAAGAGGCTTGTGGGGTTTTTGGCATCTACGCACCAAAAGAAGATGTTGCTAAACTCACCTACTTTGGATTGTATGCCCTCCAACACAGGGGTCAAGAATCAGCTGGGATTGCTACATTTGCAGGAGATCAAGTACACCTCCACAAAGATATGGGGTTGGTGTCACAGGTATTTAATGAATCCAATTTGAGCCAATTACCTGGTGATCTGGCCATTGGTCATACTCGTTATTCCACCACCGGCTCTAGCCGTAGAGTTAATGCCCAACCTGCTGTGGTCGAAACTCGTTTAGGTTCACTAGCATTATCACACAATGGCAATCTAGTCAATACCGTACAGTTACGAGAAGAGTTGCTCAAGAATAAATGTAACTTGGTTACGTCTACAGACTCAGAAATGATTGCTTTTGCGATCGCCCAAGAAATCAATGCTGGTGCAGATTGGCTAGAAGGTTCAATTCGGGCATTTAACCGCTGTCAAGGAGCTTTTAGCTTAGCAATTGGCACTCCTAGCGGTCTTATGGGTGTGCGCGACCCCAATGGCATTCGCCCCCTAGTGATTGGTACCTTGGGTGATCATCCAGTCCGGTATGTTCTCGCTTCTGAAACATGTGGTTTAGACATTATTGGTGCAGAATACCTACGGGATGTGGAACCGGGTGAATTAGTTTGGATTAACGACGAAGGTTTAGCTTCCTATCATTGGAGTCAAAAGCCCCAAAGGAAACTGTGTATCTTTGAAATGATTTATTTTGCCCGCCCTGATAGCATCATGAATAGCGAGAGTTTGTACAGCTATCGAATGCGATTAGGACGGCAACTAGCTGAAGAATCCCTCATAGATGCTGATATTGTCTTTGGAGTGCCCGATTCTGGTGTACCTGCTGCTATTGGATTTTCTCAAGCTTCTGGCATACCCTACGCGGAAGGACTGATTAAGAATCGTTATGTTGGGCGAACCTTTATTCAGCCTACTCAAGCGATGCGTGAGTCTGGTATTCGGATGAAACTCAATCCCCTCAAAGATGTGCTGTATGGCAAACGAGTAGTGATTGTGGATGATTCTATTGTCCGAGGTACAACTAGCCGTAAACTGGTCAAGACGGTGCGAGATGCAGGTGCAATAGAAGTGCATATGCGAATTTCCTCACCACCAGTGACTCATCCCTGCTTCTATGGCATTGACACCGATACACAGGATCAGCTCGTTGCTGCTACCAAGTCTGTAGAAGAAATTGCCAAACAGTTAGAAGTAGACACTTTAGCTTATCTCAGTTGGGAAGGAATGCTACAGGCAACGCGAGAAGACACCAATAGTTTTTGTTCTGCTTGTTTCACTGGAGATTATCCTGTAGCGATTCCTGAGCAAGTGAAGCGTTCTAAGTTGAGCTTAGAAAAAGAAAAGGTAGTGGTGTAAGGACTGGGGACTGGGGAGGCAGAGGCAGAGAAGAAATAACACTCACTCAGCACGGGCTACGCCCCACTCCCGTTTCAGTCCAAGTTAAAATAGGTAAATCCTCTAACTAAAAGATGGTTTATGAACCAGCCGATAACTGAAAAAGTGCGCTGGACTACCGCCGACTTAGAGCTGTTTCCAGATAACGGAAACCGCTATGAAATTATTGACGGAGAATTGTTTGTGACCAGAGCGCCTCACTGGAATCATCAAAAAGCCTGTGTCCGAATTAGCACTTTCCTAGATACTTGGTCACAAACTACTGGTCTTGGAGAAGTTGTGACGGCTCCAGGAGTAATTTTTGGCGACAATGATAATGTGATTCCTGATGTTGTCTGGGTTAGTAATGAGAGATTGTCTCTACTTTTAGATGAGGCGGGACATTTGACTGGTGCCCCAGAATTAGTAGTAGAGGTACTATCTGTTGGTAGTGAGAATGAGAAGCGGGATCGAGAACTTAAACTAAAGCTGTACTCTTCACGCGGAGTGAGGGAATATTGGATTGTGGATTGGCGTAAGCAACAAGTAGAGGTTTATCAACGCGAACAAGGAATTTTAAAGTTAGTTGCTACGTTATTCAATGGTGATGAACTAAATTCACCAATATTACCTAATTTTACCTGTGCGATCGCACCCTTATTCACTTGATTTTAACCATGCTGCAAAAAATCGACTTTGGGTAATAAAGGGTCTGTAACAATCCCTACACCAATAAAACCCCAGCGTTTGAGCAAACTTCCCAACTGTGTACCAGGAATCGATTCTACAGTAAAGCGGTTTGCCACTTCTGCTGCATGGGTATTGAGATAGCTCATCGCATCAAAGTTTTCCCTAAACAACAAAAGATAACCTGATGCCGAAGCATCAGGGCGAGCTGTAAGGTAACGACCATCAGTTCTTGAACGCACCAGGTAGTAGACTTCGGACAGCATGAGGAGTGTGGGGGATGAGGGGGATGAGGGGGATGAGGGGGATGAGCAAGTTGGGTGAGAAATAAGCAATATCAATCCAATTCCCCACTCCCCACTCCCTACTCCCCATTCCCAATAACAACCAACTAATTTAAATCTTCTAGACGAATACGCGGATCGGCAGCTTTGAGCATCAAGTCAGCAATTAAGTTGCCAATAATCAGCAAAACTGCACTCATCACTAAACTAGCCATAACTAAATATAAATCTTGAGCCAATACGGCTTGTAAAGTCAATCGTCCTAAACCAGGCCAGTTAAAGAATTGTTCGGCAATGAATGCACCACCTAATAAACTAGCTAACTCGAATCCCAACAAAGTAATTAAAGGGTTGATGGCATTGCGGAGAGCGTGAACATATATTACCCGGTTTTCTGGCAGTCCTTTAGCACGTGCGGTTTGGATGTAATCTTGACGCAGAACATCTAATAATTCGCCGCGAGTGATGCGTTGCAAACCAGCAAAGCTAGTAATCGAAAGGGCAACTGTGGGTAAAATTAAGTGCCAACCAATATCTAAAATTTTGCCAAACCAATTGAGTTCTGCGTGGTTGATGCTAGTCATGCCTCCCACTGGAAATAGTGGTGAGGTGATTTGAGCAAAGAAAAGTAGCAGTAGGGCGGTAATAAAACTGGGAAATCCTTGTCCGGTGTAACTAATGACCTGTAGGATGCGATCAGTCCAGCGATTTTGCCTAATCGCAGCGACTATACCCAAAGGAATGGCGATCGCCCAGGTCATAATTAAAGAAGCGATCGCCAATAGCAAAGTTGCCGGAACTCGCTCCCATAACAAAGATACTACTGACCGTTTGTAAGAAAAACTTGGGCCAAAATCCCCTCGCAACACAATATTCCACAGCCAAAGCCAATATTGTTCCAACCAAGACTTATCCAAGCCCCAAAATTTCCGTAAAGCATTAATTTGATCTCTGGATTTTTTGGGATCTGCTTCTAACTGAGTGACAAAATCCCCTGGTGCAAGTTGCATCACTAGAAACGACACTGCCGACGCCAAAAACAGAGTCAGCAGCGCTTGCAACAACCGCTTCACTACGTATATAAAAGTTTCACTTGTGACTAGCCTAATTAGCCAATTCCAACTTGTTTCTAAGGAAATTTTCGTAGTTGTCATTTGTCCTCTGTCCCTTGTCCTTTGCCAATTTTATTTGGTCAATACCAATGACTAATGACTAATGACTAATATTCAACCAAAGTAATAATTGGTACATCTGGTAAATGTTTACGCCCTTGTAAATCCTGTAGCTCGATAATAAACCCAAATCCCACGAGTTCACAGCCAATCTGTTGTACTAACCTTGCTGTTGCACTCGCAGTTCCACCTGTAGCGATCAGATCGTCTACAATCAAAACGCGGCTGCCTCGATCTAAAGCGTCTTGATGCACCTCCAAGCAATCTGTACCATACTCTAGTTCATACTCAACTGAGTGTACTGCTGCTGGTAACTTACCTCTTTTGCGAACAGGAATAAAACCTGCTCCCAATTTATAAGCTAGAGGTGAACCAAAAATAAAACCTCGTGACTCCATCCCTAAAACGTAATCTGCTCTCAGTTCAGCTTCGATGCATTTTTGGGCAAAAAAGTCAATTGTATAGCGCAAACCCTCTGAATCTCGTAGTAATGTAGTAATATCCCGAAATAAAATTCCGGGTTTGGGAAAATCTGGGATTTCACGAATAAGAGATTTTAAATTCATAAAGTAGGGAATGGGGAGTAGGGAGTGGGGAGTAGGGAGTAGGGAGTAGGAAGATGAGGGAGATAGATAATTACCCAGTCCCCAGTCACCAGTACCCAGTACCCAGTACCCAGTCCCCATTATCTGAAAAATCGTACACTATAATGTCATACGCTGGGGTTCAACGCTAAAGTTTTGTCATTCATTGACGATAATTAGAATTTAAACCAAGCTAGAAACAATATTGCACTGGCAAACGAGGTGATTAACTGATGCTTTAAAATTTTGGTCTCAGTATACGGAAACTTTTGAGCAGAAAGCGTAAGTCATGTATACATTAAGTAATATTACTGGCGATACAAGTCTGAATATTCTTGTCTGTCTGCCTATCTTAAATTTGTTTTACCTAGTACATCACGGTGGAAATAGAGATATATTCTGACAAAAGCTCAAAAACTTTTTAGTTACGAGTTTTTGAATTTTGACCCTTCGACTAAGCTCAGGTCAACACCGAGCGTATCCGAGGTGTTAAGTTTTGAATTTTGAATTCCACAAAGCGGTACTAGTCTGTTGGAACCGCACAAGGTATTTTATAGAATGAATGTCTCCGCAAGTTTAACGCCGTTCAACAGTCCAACCTCTCAGTCACTACCAATGATTCTGGACACTCTACCAGATCCTGCGATCGCTACCAAGGAATGTCCCCAAAGAACACGGTTGCAGATTGACCTCATTTTACTGGCAATAGAAGCTTTAGAGCTTGGTGGTTCGGAAGCGATTTTAGCTTTTGCTCAAGAGTTGGATCTCAAAGGAATTATTAAGGACAGAGTAAATTTATGGCGGATGCGTAGCTCTAACCCGCTGCGACGAGCGCATATGCGCCGCCCTTTGACTATTATGGAAGCGAAAGCTTTGGTGATCATTGCTTGCTACATAGCGCGACGTTTAACTGTTGTTATCCGCCAGTTGCTAATGATTTATCAACAAATGGATGAAAAGCAGATTCCATTAGAACAGAATTTGCGGCTATCCAATTACCTAGAGCGATTTAGAGCGCATTTTAAGAGTCGGATGAATACTCGACGTTCTGGCGTGCTAGCGTTAACTTCCGATGAAAAATTGGATGATCTAGCGATAACTCTATTAGGAAAATTACTATTTTGTACTGGTACAGCTGGAATGCAGCGGTTCTGGATCAGTTTATTTGACGGTGAAGTGGAATGAATATCCAACGTAAGTACAGTCTACCTAATTGTACGCTGCTTTTAGAAGGATTAAGCGATGTTACAAGAGCTGCACACTTTCAAGAACTACGCCCAGAACTGTCCATACTAGTAAATGCAGAATGCTGTTTATCTGGTTATCAACCCTTAGCGGGTGGAAGAGAATTTTTTGAAAGTTTGGTTAGAGCAGTTAGCGGTTATGCCCAAGAATTTCTCAGTAGTGTCCCAAACCCACAAGCACATAATCAAGAGTCAGAGCTAGTAGAATTTCAGAAAATTAGTAGCAATCGACACAGGCTAGTTGTGTATTCGGAGGGAAATCCAGAGGGTTTTAAGTCTAATCCTCATAGCTATGCTCAAAGATCCACGCAACTAGATTTGAACACAGTACAGTTATTTGACTTAATCGAAGCCGTTGATCAGTTTTTTGCTGACACTCAAACTTTGCCTGAACTTTCACTAGAACTGCAACCAGTTACTAGGCGCTATGGTGGCGCTAGCCAGGCATTACTCAAGCAAGCAGTGCCTGCTACTATCGGAGTCTCCAGTTTAGCAGTAGCGGCGATCGCCTTTAACTTGATTCCTCCGCCCCAAGTACGGCCGCAGCCTCAAACAAGTGAGCAAACTAGCTCGACAACACCCAATCCGATATCTTCCCCTGCATCAACTACAGCAGCATCAATCGGCAAAACAACACCAATAGCAGCACCAACCCCCACCCCCACCCCCACCACAACTACAACACCAGCAGTTAAGGACTTAGAAGCACTTTTAAAGACAGTCCCGGAAATTACTGATGCATCTCAGCTACACTTCTTAAAACGTCAACTTTGGAACCAAATTCATCCAGCTTGGATCAATCGCTCTCAAATTAAACAGGATTTAGTCTATCGTGTAGGTGTGGCTGCTGATGGTGCGATCGTTGGCTATAAAGCTGTGAATGAGTTAGCAAATGAGGCAGTAGACCAAACACCTTTACCTAATTTACTTTACAACCCTGCTAAACGCGCTCTTGGTGCTAACGAACCAATAGCCCAATTCCGAGTAGTCTTTACTAGAAGAGGTGTGCCAGAAGTTAGTCCTTGGTTAGGATACACTGGCAAACCAGATGTAATTGGGACAAAAATTACTGATGCAAATACAATCAAAAGCCTCAACCAAAAGCTTTATAGTACAGTTCGCCAAAGATGGGGTGGTACTCCTACCTTTACCGGAGACTTAAGGTATCGAGTTGCAGTTAATAAAGATGGTAAGCTCACGGATTATGAAACGCTCAATCCCGCAGCCTATGATTATGCTAAACAAACACCCTTGCCTAAGTTATATCAAGAAATTTATGGCTCTAATGTAGCTGCTCCAAACAATAAAGAGCCTCTTGCCCACTTCCAAGTCATATTCAAGCCTAGTGGGAAATTAGAAGTAACTCCTTGGCGAGGGTATCAGTGATTGGGGATTGGGGATTGGGGACACGGGGACGCGGGGACGCGGGGACGCGGGGAATAATCAATGACAAGTGAAAATTCCCCATTCCCCATTCCCCATTCTCCAATTCACCTTGTAATCCTACCCATATAATTTCCCCAGAGTAGTGCTGCTTGGGCACTGCTGCCTCTGGTTGGAGAATTATCATCATTTCCTAACCAAATACCAGTTACAAGTCGCCGACTGGGAATAAAGCCAATAAACCACAAGTCAACGTTATCGTTAGTTGTGCCTGTTTTGCCAGCTTCCCCTTCTCCAATGGCAGCACTTCTACCAGTACCTCTGGTAACAACTCCGCGCATTAAATCTGTCATATCATCGGTGATGCTAGACCTGAGTACTCGTTTGTTGGCGTCGGGATTTTGATCAAAGGAGTAAATCACACGGCAGGTTTTGATATCGTTGCGGTCTTTGCAATCACCACTATCTAAAATCCGGCTAATTGCGTGGGGAGGATTCCAGACACCACGATTACCAATAGCGCCAAAAGCACCTGTCATTTCTAAAACATTGACTACGCTTTGACCCAATACCAGCCCTGGAACGGGGTCGAGGGAAGATTTGATTCCTAAACGCTGGGCCATCGCTACCACTTTATCTAACCCTACATCTTGAGCGACTCGTAAGGCGATTGGATTTTCTGATAAAGCCAACCCTGTGGCAATATCTAAGCTAGTTTCAGCACCGACACGGCAGGGTTTGTATGTGAAGCCTTGCCAGGTTAAGGGAGCGCAAGAATAAGTTCTAGATGGGGAAAAACCCTGTTGGATAGCGGCAGTATAAGCAAAAATTTTGAAAGTGGAACCTGGTTGTCTTTTGGCTTGAACAGCCCGATTAAACTGACTTTTTTTATAATCAGTTCCACCCACCATTGCCAAAATACCACCCGTACTAGAGTCAAGGGTAACGATCGCCCCTTGAGAATATTTCAAACTTGCACCAGTACGGTTAACTGAATTACGTAATGCTACCTCTGCTTGGGCTTGGATTGCGGGATCAAGCTGGGTTTCTATGATATAATTACCCTCTTTTGCCGCTCCTTCTCCCAAGATTGATTCGAGTTCTTGAAAGACATAACTGTAAAAATAGGGAGCGATCGTTTTAGCTTGCTGTTCGCAAACTTTAGAACTAACTTGCACAGTAGAGCGTCTAGCTCTATTTGCTTCCTCTTGTTTAATTTTTCCCATCTCTTGCAACCGCTTAATTACGCGATTGCGGTATTCAGCTGCTTCTAGTTTGTTCGGCCCATCGCCACAAAAATCGAACGCATTGGGAGCAGGTAAAATTCCCACTAGTGTGGCAGCTTCCGCCAAACTTAAATCTTTCGCAGACTTTTCAAAGTAATATCGGGCTGCATCCTCAAAACCAGAGGTATCTGCTCCTAAAAAAACCCGATTTAAGTAGGTTAGTAAAATCTCGTCTTTACTGTAAAACGCTTCCAGCTTTAGGGAGACTACCGCCTCGCGTAATTTGCGTCCGAGGGTATCTTGCCTACCTACATAATCACGGAACAAACTGCGAGCAACTTGCTGGGTAACAGTACTAGCTCCTTGTTGGACATCTCCAGTGCGGCTGTTGATTAATATGGCTCGTAAAATTCCCAGTGGATCGACGCCAAAGTGCCAGTAATAACGGCTATCCTCAGAGGCTACCACAGCAGCAGGCAAATAAGGGCCAAAATCCTCCAATCGCTTCATATCGACGTGGGAGGTTGTGCGAGGCTCGCGTAATGGGGTAGAACCATCACGGGCATAAACAATTACTGGCGCACGAGTGGCTGTGGGTAGAGGTCTTACAGAAAATTTCAACCATTCAACGCCAATTACCAATGCTAGTAAGGCACTCGCACCACCAATACCATAACCAGTCCAAGTTGCGGCTTTGACATACCAAGGTGGTGGGTCTACATATTGTAACCGCACGGAAGCAGCAAGTTCTGGCGGCCCTAATGTCAAAATATCGCCGTGACGCAATTCTAATGAATTGACGCGACGCTTACCACGATAAATGCCATTAGTGGAATTTTCGTCTTTGATGACGAAAACTGATTTGCGTTGAGTGGAATCCCGCGTTAGTGACAAATGAGTTTGGCTAACAACAGGGTTACGAATAACGATATCGCAAGATTTAGAACTGCGACCTAGTTTATAGCGATCGCCCAACAGCGGATATACCTCCGCTTTGTCCGCCCCCGCATCCTGCACCCAAAGTTCTGGGACTTTGGCATTTGGTTTTAGCGCCAGTTTGGAAAAATCTACCCTGGCTTGTACAGTATGTACTGCTTGAGTCAGTTGACCAAGGAACGTTTGTGGCTTTTGAGGGGGCTGGGGAGAACTCATTGGCTATCTACATCACATTTTGCTAGTGCAGAATCGAGCGGCTTACAACTTTGAAGCTAGTCTTTCACCATTTTACTCATAAGCCAAAGTAGAAATTGGCTGTACTGAATTATTGTTGATTTAATTTTGACTTTCAAATTAATAGTTTTCCGTAGTTTCAGTAATCATTGATGATTACTTTCTAGATTAAGTATCAATTTTATATTATTTCTTAAAACGCTTACTTTATCATAGTTGTGTCAGTTTAACATAGAAATTTAATACTTTAATTTTGTATTTCTAGCAACTAGTGATCAATAAACAAAGGATTTATTTTTTACCGCTTTAATATATCCACATATTCTGAAGTAAATCTATACATCTACATTTAGGAAGATTTTATAAATTCTGTTGTCTGATTTAATAAGCGGAGTGTTCCGTTGAGGTTAATTTTAGAATGAAGGGAAAATCTCTGTCTTTGATTGGTACAGCTCTATCCTTGGCGCTCACCGCTGGCGGTGTTGCTGTCGCCCAATCCAGTAACTCCCCCACCGAATCCAATAACTCATCCACTAGTTCGCCAACGGAAAAACCGGAAGAATTCCAGCTCTCAGAAGAAGGGCTAAGAATTCTATGTAAAAATTACCCACTCAATTCCCGTTGTTCAGGTGGCACAGCAGTTACGCCCACCACTCCCGGTAGCACCACAGTACCAGAAAGTACACCTTCGGAAACCACCAATCCTGATAGCGTAACTCCTACACCAGGAACTACACCGGATACCACTATTCCTGGTAGCGTAACTCCCACACCGGATACCACCATTCCTGGTAGCGTAACTCCTACCCCAGGAACCACACCGGATACTACCACTCCTGGTAGCATAACTCCCACACCAGGAACCACACCGGATACCACCATTCCTGGTAGCGTAACTCCTACCCCAGGAACCACACCGGATACCACCATTCCTGGTAGCGTAACTCCTACCCCAGGAACCACACCTGAGACTAGCCCTAGCAACATAACACCAGGAACCACACCTGAGCCTAGCCCTAGCAACATGACACCAGGAACCACACCTGAGCCTAGCCCTAGCAGCACTACCGAACCAGGTAGCACTTCTCCTGGTACAGTTCCTGACTCTGGTGTACCAAATACTTCCCCTACGGGTAATTAAAAGCTTGGGCGAAATATAATAACCTTGCCATCAAAGATCATTGGTGCATCTGGCTAATTACATAGACAGCATTAGTTACTCAGCGATAAAAAGCGCTAGGTTTAATAGCTCAAGTTCTTGTATCTAGCACTAAAAAAAATTTAGTTCATAAGTGTAAAGCCTGGGGTTGATAACTCCAGGCTTTACACTTAATAAATACGAATTAGTATAAGATTTTGGTTAGCGAGACCTACGGCTAGAATTCGGTGTTTTCTTAAAAGAAGCAATTAGTAGGCAAACAATACCAATACTAATAAATGAATCCGCCACATTAAATACAGCAAAATTAATCAAGCGAAAATCTAGAAAATCGATAACGTAGCTTAACATAAAGCGATCAATACCATTTCCTATAGCTCCACCTAAAATTAGACCATAACCCAACTGTTCCCAAAGATCTAAAGCGGGGCCAAACAATGCGAATGCTATCAATACTAAACTCACTGCCAATGATAGCCAACGTAATAAATCCACCCGTCCACTAAGTATACTAAAAGCTGCACCATCATTTGTAATATAGGTAAAGTGAAATATACTTTGTATTAATGGTAGGGAATGCCTGTATATAATATTGCCTGTTTTGGGATCAATTACGCTTTCTAAAGGCCAAGATTTATACACTCCTACTACCCAGTTTTTTGTTAGTCGGTCTAAAATAACGGCTAAGAAAGCAGCAGCCCAAAAAAGGAGATTTTTGAATAAAAACATCATGAATTAGTTATAGAGTCAAGAGTCAAAATCAACAGTCAAGATTCAACAGTCAATCTTATAGCGTTTCTTGTTTGAGTGAGGTACATTTCGTTGAGGTTAGAGGCTAGAGGCTAGAAATTAGAGACTAGACTGTACCTCATGTGATGGGAACTGCTATAAAACTACAGACTCTGAACTATGAACTAACGACTAATAAAACATTAAGTGTCGTAGCACATATGCTATCAGGGCAATGGAGCAGACTACAGCCAATTGTCCCGGTAGAGCAAACCAAGAATACTTAAGAATTGCCTGTGCTAAGGGTAGATTTTCTGTACCTTTCCACTGAAAAATATAGCTAATAATCAAATAAGTAATACCGCATAGATGGACAGTTAACAAGCCACAAATACAACTAAAAGCAAGAGTTTCCAATCGAGGTCTAGCTTTAAAAGCGAAAAAGCCACAAATCCAAGCGCCGGGTATAAAGCCTAGCAAGTAACCAAACTGTGATAACTTAACGTAACCAATACCGCCGCCATCAGCAAATACAGGTAACAAAGTTAATCCCATGACTAAATAAGCAATTTGCGAGAGAGCGCCAGCGCTTTTACCTCCCAAACAACCTACGAGTAGTACAGCACCAACTTGAAAAGTTACGCCTAGAGAAAAAATTTGAATTCCTTGCTTACTCCAATTCCAGGGTAAGGCAATACCATAAGCTTCTAGAAATGTGCCGCCCATTGTCAGGAGCAAGCCAATCATAGACCATAGTAATTGATTAGAAGCAGCAAACATCTATTATGTTAAGCAAAAGGGGAAAGGCAAAAAAGAAAATTAACAGCGGTCAGTATTAAATATTTAGTATCTGCACAAATATTATTCAGATATCTTAAGAGCTAGCAGATTGTTTGTTTAGCATGTAGCTTTCTAGTTGGAAAAATCTCAGCTTCAAAGTCTGTAGTTTGATTTTTTGAGTAAAGCTGAGCTTTACTTTTGGTACTTAACTTAAACTTAATCTAGTAAAACAAAATTCAACTATTACAAGAGACCCACTGCCTAATATGCACAGTGTTTTTGTTTAGTTGCTAAATTTATTTCTATTTGAGTTTGAGCGATCGCATCACTTAATCCTCGCAATTATATATTTGCTTCCAGATTACGTAGGTTCTGTAACTAAAATAAGTATTCTTTAAATTTCTAAAGCTTATTAAATATATCAAGATATCATACTTTTTTATCTGTTGACATAAACTTTCACATCTGACATTCACATACACCAATAAGTGAATTTTGTAAATATGTAAATAAGATTTTTATTAAGTGCTATTTATCACTAAAACACTAGAGTAAAAGTATAAAATATATCAAATACGACAAAAATAAATATTTAAGATTTCTTTAAAAAAGTATGCATTTTTGATTTTGTTAACCTTTTGTTTACCTTCTTCACTACACTTTAAGGGTATCTTAGATACGCTAACCTGGAAATTTACTAAAAAATTGACAGCAATGTTTCCACCTCTCAGCACAATAAAAAATAACCGCATTACAGCTTTAATATCAGTGTTAGCACTGACACTCGGACTAGCTGCTTGTAATGGACAGCAAGCTTCAGACAATACAACTACAAAGGACACTTCTTCTGGCACAGCTAAAGATACCACAGCTTCTAGCCCCTCCAAGTTAGATTTGGGCGGGAACGTCAAGTTGACAGGAGCAGGTGCCTCTTTTCCAGCACCGCTGTACCAAACCTGGTTTACTGATTTAAACAAAAAATATCCGAACCTGCAAGTTAACTACGAGTCAGTTGGTAGTGGTGCTGGAGTTGAGCAATTTATCAAAGGCACTGTGGACTTTGGTGCTAGCGATGTTGCCATGAAAGACGATGAAATCAAGAAAGTTCCACAAGATAAAGGCGTGATTATGTTGCCGATGACAGCTGGCAGCATTGTCTTGGCTTACAACTTACCAGATGTTCCAGAACTCAAGTTACCACGAGCAGTCTATACTGACATCTTACTAGGCAAAATTAAAAATTGGAATGATGCCAAAATAGCTGCCGCTAACCCCAATGCTAAGCTTCCTAACCAGCCCATTACGGTTGTTTATCGTTCCGATGGTAGCGGTACTACAGGTGTGTTTACAAAACATCTCAGCGCTATTAATCCGGAATGGAAAGATAAAGTCGGCGAAGGTAAAACTGTCAACTGGCCTGTAGGAGTTGGTGCTAAAGGAAATGAGGGTGTTACCGCTCAAGTCCAACAAACCCAAGGTTCTATTGGTTATGTTGAGTATGGCTACGCTAAACAAAATGATCTCAAATTTGCTGCTTTAGAAAATAAAGGTGGTAAATTTATTACTGCTAATGACGAGTCAGCATCTAAAACACTTGAATCAGTAACTTTACCAGAGAATCTTCGTGCCTTCATTACAGATCCAGAGGGAGCTGATTCTTATCCCATCGTCACCTACACGTGGGTTATGGTTTACAAGAAATATCCAGATGCAGCCAAAGCCAAGGCAGTAGAAGTGGCGATTGAGTATGGCTTGAATGAAGGTCAAAATGAAGCTACCAAGCTAGGTTATGTTCGTCTACCCAAAAATGTAATTTCCAAAGTGGCTGCTGCTGCTGATCAAATCAGTCCAGAGTACAAAATTGCCGTTAGCGATGGCCCTAGCGCCAGCAAATAGCCTCAAGCAATAGTCATTTTATGCTTTCTCTAAACATGTGGCTTGATGAGGTTGGCAATTTGAAATTCCAAGTTGCTGAAGTCTTTCAAAAAAACAAGCACAAATTATGCTAGTAGTTTAGCTTGCTCCCACATTTTCTTAGATTTTAGTTGTTTCTGTCGGTAGTCATGACTGCACCTGCTCAAAATTTATCTTCAGCGATTAAAAATCGCTCCGAAGTAGAAAAGTCGCTAGATCGCGGCTTTATTTTACTCACAAAAGTTTTTGCTTTGGCGATCGCAGGCACTTTATTATGGATTGCAGCGCAAGTGGCAATCGGCGCTTGGCCTGCTATTCAAGAATTTGGTGCCGCCTTTCTAGTTAAAAGTACTTGGAACCCAGTCAATGATGAGTATGGGGTACTACCTCATATTTACGGAACTCTTGTGAGTTCTTTAATTGGTCTTTTGATAGCAGTACCAATCGGTGTTGGTACTGCTGTTTTACTGAGTGAGAATTTTCTTCCCTCAAAAGCACGGCTAGTATTAGTGTTTTTAGTAGAACTACTTGCAGCTATTCCCAGTGTTGTTTACGGAGTCTGGGGAATTTTTGTTTTAATTCCGATTTTAAACAATTTAGGAAAATGGCTTAACGGTTCCTTTGGTTGGTTGCCAATTTTTAGCACCTCACCAACAGGGCCAGGAATGCTGCCTGCGGGAGTCATTTTAGGAATTATGACTTTGCCTATCATCACAGCCATATCTCGTGATGCTTTGATCTCAGTACCATCAAGTTTACGTCAAGCATCTGTGGGGCTAGGTGCAACGCGTTGGGAAACTATTTTGCAGGTTCTGATTCCAGCTGCATTTTCGGGTATCGTTAGTGCTGTAATGCTAGCGCTTGGTAGAGCAATGGGAGAAACAATGGCTGTAACGATGTTAATTGGAAACTCCAATAACATCAATATCTCACTTTTCGCACCAGCTAACACCATTTCTTCTCTACTAGCAAATCAATTCGCTGAAGCCAGTGGACTACAAGTTGGAGCTTTAATGTATGCCGCTTTAGTTCTATTTTTCTTGACGCTTGTCGTCAATGTTTTAGCAGAGTTGGTTGTTCTGAGAGTCAAGCGAATTTAGCATAATTGTGGATTGAATTATGACTTCTAGTTATCCTGAACGCAGTTTAACTCGCTCTGCGTCATCTCCCCGGACATTATTTAACACGGTGATGACTGTAGTAGCATTTATCTGTGGAGCATTAGCGCTGTTGCCTTTATTGGCTGTACTTTCTTATGTCTTGATTCAAGGCTTTAGCAGTCTTAGTCCCAGCGTTTTTTTTGAACTACCACCCAAAGCCCTACAAAAAGGAGGAGGCTTTGGTAATGCAATATTGGGGACGTTGCTAATGGTAGGAATTGGGGGATTAATTAGTATCCCGCTTGGTATAATAGCAGCA
This sequence comes from Desmonostoc vinosum, assembly GCF_059505385.1. Lineage (NCBI taxonomy): Bacteria > Bacillati > Cyanobacteriota > Cyanophyceae > Nostocales > Nostocaceae > Desmonostoc > Desmonostoc vinosum. Next base: position 1,814 of record NZ_JCACKM010000234.1, on the reverse strand, counting down.
ATTTATTTAACAGAATTTAGTTCTGCTCAAACAGCTAGATGGATACGTTTTGCTGCCAACGTTCTTAGTGGAGTTCCTTCGATTATTGCTGGGGTATTTGCATATGGGATCATAGTTTTGACATTAGTAAAACTCAATCTAGGCTCATATTCAGCTTTAGGTGGAGGATTTGCGCTAGCAATCTTGATGCTACCGATTATTGTCAGAACTACTGATGAAGCATTACAGTTAGTCTCACAAGATTTGCGACAAGCGTCAGTGGGATTAGGAGCAACTAACTTTCAAACAGTGAGTCAGGTAGTATTACCAGCAGCTTTACCAGCAATTGTAACTGGGGCAACCCTAGCGATCGCACGGGCATCTGGGGAAACTGCACCATTACTATTTACAGCTTTGTTCTCTAACTTTTGGCCAGATAGCATATTCCAACCAACAGCCTCTCTTGCTGTCTTGGTTTACAAATATGCGATTTCTCCGTTTAAAAATTGGCAGTCATTAGCTTGGGCAGCATCTTTAATCTTAGTATTGATGGTTCTGATTACAAGTATTATTGCTCGCTGGGCAACTCGCCAGAAAGCATAGTCAAATAGTCTTAAAAAGCGCATTTTCACCGCTAAAATTCACAAGCGAGCATTTATGGCTACTAATATTGACACAGTAAACGACACTGGAACCGTCTTACGCACAGAAAACCTCAACGTTTACTACGGTAAGTTTCTCGCCTTACAGAATATCTGGCTAGATATCCCGAAAAATCGGGTAACAGCTTTTATTGGCCCTTCAGGCTGTGGTAAGAGTACGTTACTGCGATGCTATAACCGTCTCAATGATTTGATTGAGTCATTTCGGGCAGAAGGTCAAGTTTATTTTTATGATAAAAACTTGTATGCACCCGACATTGATGCTGTAGAAGTGCGTCGGCGAATTGGGATGGTGTTTCAAAGACCTAACCCATTCCCTAAATCAATTTACGACAATATTACTTTCGGTGCTAAAATCAACGGCTACAAAGGTAACTTTGACGAATTGGTAGAACGGAGCCTGCGACAAGCAGCTTTGTGGGATGAAGTCAAAGATAAACTGCGGCAAAGCGGTTCCTCCCTATCTGGTGGACAACAACAGCGGTTGTGCATTGCGCGAGCGATCGCTACTCAGCCAGAGGTTATATTAATGGATGAACCTTGCTCTGCTCTAGACCCCATCTCTACCCTGCGCGTTGAAGAACTAATTCACGAACTAAAAGAGCTATACACCATCGTCATCGTTACCCACAACATGCAACAAGCAGCACGGGTATCTGATAAAACAGCCTTTTTTAACGTTCGCACCTCTGAAGGAGGTCGTACTGGCTATTTAGTAGAATACGATTCAACAGAAGTAATTTTTAACAATCCTAAGCAGGAAGACACTAGAGATTACGTCAGTGGCAGATTTGGTTAAACATTACATATTGCCAATTGAGCTGCTACTGAGAATAAGCTAATCTGCCTTTAACTTGCATAATCCTTTGCCTCAGAAAGACGCGGAGAGAAGTTGCGTGCGGGGGTTCCCCCCGTTGAGCAAACTTCGGAGGACGCGCTTAAGGGGAGACGCGGGGATGCAATTTGAATGATTATTAGCTTATCAAATATTTCAAGCACTGATGTTTGGTAGCTTTTTAAATGCTGTTACGTAGCAGCTTCAATTAATTTTAGAAACAAAAATCTAATTGTTGTAATTTTATGAAAGCGGCTTTCTCTGAAAGCGCTTTTTGTTTTTATATTAGAGGCTGTTTGAAAAGTTTTGAAGGGTAAAATTTTATGCAAGTCGCCTCA
>NZ_JCACKM010000233.1:0-7650 GCF_059505385.1 Desmonostoc vinosum | reverse complement strand
TTTCCACCCCTGGCTAAAGCCGAGGGGCTACCAAGCTCTCGTACTATTCGCGTGTCAGACCAGTAGGTGTGTTATTAACTCATCAATTCCCATTCTTTTTAACTGCACTAATGGTTTGTAATAGTTGATTTGCTGTATATGGTTTGCATAAAAAAGCTTTGATACCGATATCATAAGCTGTATTAACTTTGTCGTTCGCAGCCAAACCGCTAACGGCAATGATTTTTACATCTGGGTTAATTTTTTGCAAGGTACGGATGGTAGTTAGCCCATCCATGGAGGGCATGAGCATATCTGTCAAGACAAGGGATATTTCATGCCGATGTTCTGCATATAAAGCTATTGCTTCTATGCCATCACTAGCTGTGATTGCTTTGTAATTATGGCTTTCTAAAGATGTTTTAGTAACATCTCTAATAGCTGCTTCATCATCCACAACTAAAATTAATTCTCCATTACCTGATAGTAGTTCTTGTTCTTGTTCTTCAATAATTTCTTTGGTTTCTTGCGCGGGTAGATATACTTTAAACTGGCTACCTCTTCCTTCTTCACTATGTACGTTAATAAAACCACCATGGCTTTTAATAATACCAAGCACTGTCGAAAGACCTAAACCAGTGCCTTGACCGGGTTCTTTTGTAGTAAAAAACGGATCAAATATGCGCTCTAGTGTTTGCGTTTTAATCCCAATTCCAGTATCAGTTACAGTAATGACAATATAGGAGCCTTCTTGAGCATCTAGATGCATCTGAGCGTAATGATCATCAATTAAAAAGTTTTCGACGGAGATTTTTAAAGTGCCGCCATTAGGCATGGCATCGCGAGCATTTACACATAGATTCATCAGTACTTGATGTAGTTGAGTAGCATCGCCAGATACAGTCCAAAGATTTTGCGAAATGTAGGTAAAAACTTCAATAGATTTAGGAAAAGTTTCTTTAATGATTTGCTTAATTTCAATTACTAAGTGTTTTAATTGTAAAAGAGTACGCTCACCTTCAAGCCCCCGTGTAAAAGAGAGTACTTGTTTGACTAAGTTTGCTCCTCGTTTAGCGTTGGTGATCAATATTGGTAGTAATCGCCGCGATCGCTCGTCATTAACCTGTGCTTCTAAAAGCTGTGCTGTCATCAGAATGGGTGCAAGCACATTATTCAGGTCGTGGGCAATACCACTCGCTAAGGTGCCAATACTTTCTAATCTTTGGGCACGGAGAAATTGCGCTTCTAGTAGTTTTTTTTGTGTAATATCTGTGTTAACAACGAGGATTGATTGAGCTTTATGATCAAACTCATTTAATAGTGTCCAACGGCTTTCAACTATAATTTCTTTGTCGAATTTTGTTCTTTGAGTTAACTCACCCACCCAGTAACCATTTTTCATTAAAATATTTACTGATTCTTGTAATTGCCACAAGTTTTTTTCATGCCAAAGGTTTCGTGATTTTTGAGCGATCGCCTCTTCTTGTTTCCAGCCATAAAGACTCTCAGCTGCTTTGTTCCAAAATAAGATTTGATCGTCTAAATCACGCACAAAAATAGCATCGGTGGCAACATCTAATAAGGCAGCTTGTTCGCGGATTTTCTTTTCTGTTTGTTTGCGTTCAATGGCATAGCGAATAGAACGTTCTAATAAAGGTGCTGTTAATTGGCTTTTTTCGAGATAATCTACAGCACCAGCTTTCATTGCTTCTAGATCTATTTCTCGGTCTCCTTGACCAGTCAATAGAATAATGGGAACGGTACAACCGTTGTTAACTGCTTCATGCAACAGTTCCAGTCCATTATGTAAGCCTAACTGATAATCTACAAGATAAATATCATGTTTTTGCTGAGCGATCGCATTTCTGCCTGCTTCATAATTATCCACCCACTCCAACTCACAACCAGCTACTTGAAATTCACCGAACCAGTAACAAGTTAAAATATAATCATCTTCGTCATCATCAATTAACAATACCTTGATTAGACTGTTGTTCATTTTCTCCTCCCACTTGTTCTAGCGGCAGTTCCGCAATTTCAAACCAGTATTTAACTAAAATCTTAATTACTTTCACTAAAGCATCAAATGTAGTTGGTTTAACGATGAAAGAATTGGCACCTAAATTATATGTATTATGTACATCTTCTTCTGCGCTAGAGGTTGTGAGGACGACAACAGGAATCTGATGGAGTTGAGGATCAGTTTTAATATCTTTGAGTGTCTCGATGCCATCTTTTTTAGGCATGTTCAAATCCAGTAAAATTAATCCTGGACGCGGTGCGCTATTCTTATTCACATATTGACCACGGTGATGCAAATAATCCATTAACTCCTCACCATTCTTGACAATATGTATTTTAATGGGTATCTGAGTCTCTGCTAAAGCCTCACACACCAACATACCGTCTTCGTCATCATCGTCTGCCATCAAGATAGTGACAGTTGTTTGCTGACCCTTCACTCTAATTTTTCTCCTGATAACATTTATTAGTATGAATCTTACTAGCTACTTGCTAGATGATGGCTAACAGCACGTTGACATAATAACCAAAATATGCATATATATTTTTAGTACTAAAGCCTGATTTTTGCTAATAACAGAGGATGTTGACGTTATCTATATTTCAGGTGGCAAACAATAGTGTAAATTGCTGAATGTTGCTAACGCATATCAAGATGAATTTATACAATATGTAATTTCCTAAAATTCCACCTTAGAACTTTACAATTAACCTAATTTTTGGGTCTGTCAGTAACCCCTCTCTAGAAATAAAAATCAGTTAGGAAAGTTAATAGGCAATGTCACAATAAATTTTGCTCCTTGCCCCGGCTTGCTTTGTGCGGTGATCTTTCCGTGATGACGTTCGGCAATTTTGCGGCAAATAGCTAAGCCCATGCCAGTGCCTTCATATTCACTACGGCTATGCAGACGTTGAAAAACATTGAAAATCCGATCAAGATATTTCTCTTCAAAACCAATGCCATTATCTTCAATAATGATCTGACAGTTATCGCAGCAATTGCATAATTTCTCTGATTGATTTTTCCACAATTGACTAAAGATTTTGACGATAGGTGGTACTTGGGGACGATGAAATTTGAGGGCATTGCCAATGAGATTTTGCAATAATTGACGCATCTGTAGGGGATCAGCTCTGATGGTTGGTAACTCTCCTATCTCGATGTGTGCTTTTGTTTGTTGGATACGCACTTCTAAATCAGATAATACCTCTTGAGCAATCTCTGTTAAATTCACTGGTATAAAAGGCTGCGCTCTAGTGGTCACTCGTGAGAGTGTCAGCAAGTCTTCAATTAATATCTGCATCCTGGAAGCTGCACTTTGCATCCGTTCTAGGTAATCAAGCCCTTGTACAGTCAATTTGTCACCAGAGGTGGCTTTGAGCCTTTCGCCAAAGGTTTTAATTTTACGCAGTGGCTCTTGCAAGTCATGGGAGGCAATAAAGGCAAATTGTTGTAGTTCTTCATTGGAACGGGAGAGTTCCTGACGCTGACGAGTTTCCTGTTCTAAAATCTGGCTTTGAGCTAATGCAATGCCTATTTGGTCTGCTAGTTGTCGTAAAAGTTCAATTTCCCAATTCGTCCATTGGCGGGGATGAGCGCACTGATGAGCAATGAGCAGTCCCCAGAGTTGACTTTTGAGGAAGATGGGAACTACAAGGTTGGCTTTGACATGAAATTTTTGTAGTAGTTCGATGTGACAGGATTGGGTACCAGCCTGCTTGATATCATTGATGGCACCAATCGCTTCCAAACGATATTTCTGAATGTAAATTTCTCGAAAGCAGGGGTCGTTAATTTCCTGCCCTAAAATATTAGGTAAACCGGGAACCACTGCTTCTTGTACTGCTACCACAGAGCCATTAGAATGAAGCCGCATGATTAAAACTCGATCTGCGTGCAATAATTTTTGCACTTCTGTGACGCTGGTTTGGAGAATTTCATCAATTTGTAAAGATTGTCGAATTTTTAAGGTGACATCTGCGAATAATTGCGATCGCATGTTTTGGCGTAGTAATTCGGCTTGGGTGCGTTTGCGATCGCTTATATCCATCATTGCACCAATCATCCGCACTGGCTTGCCTGTGTGATCGTGAACAACGTAACCGCGATCAAGAATATAAGCGTAGGAACCATCGCTGCGGCAAAAGCGATATTCGTTTGACCAGAATTGTTGACCACTATTGATTACAACACCTATATCAGTAGTGATTCTGTGCCGATCATCTTGATGTATACGTTCATACAACCAATTCACACTATCAATTACTTGCTCTGTTGAGTAGCCAAAGAGTGTTTGCACAGCTTGACTAAACCACATCTGATTTGTAAGCAAATTCCAATCCCACAACACATCATTAGTTGCGCGGGCAACTATCTGGAAACGCTCCTCGCTTTGACGCAGTTGTTCTTGTGCTAATTTACGTTCTGTGATATCGTTACCAGAGGTGACTATCTGCGCTACATTTCCATCTTCGTCCCATACTGCCTGAGTGTAATCAGATCGAACTTGATGTTTGCTGATGGTTAATAATTCTTGTGCTTGCTTGTATTTGGTGATGTCTATATTTACCCCAGACAACCCCACAGCCGCACTAGCTTGATTATGTAAGACATTTCCTTTGCTTGCTAAAGTGCAGATGCTACCATCAGATAAAATCACTCGAAATTCGATTTCATATTCTACGCCATCTTGAATTGCTTGCTGATGCGATCGCTTGACAAAATCCCGATCTTGGGGATGAATACAGTCAATAAAAGCGTCGTATGTATCACTGCTACCACTTTTATCTGAGCAGGTAAATTTGTTAGTTAACAGATTCCAATTCCAAATGCTTATACGAGCAGCATTTAATACCGTCTTGATTTGTGCCTCTTGCTGCTGCAACCTCCTAATTGTCTGGCGAGTTTCCAGAAAGTGATGCAATCTTTGACGCAGCACTGGCCATTGAATTGGCTTGGTAATACAATCCGTTACACCTATAGCAAAAGCCTGCTCCACATTTGCTTGCTCATCAGCAGCGGTAATCATTAACACTGGTGTATCTTTGCTATTAGGCAAAGCTTGTAATTGAGCGCAGCAGCTAAACGCATCCATCACAGGCATTGAGGCATCCAGCAGAACAATATCTGGGTATAGCTGAGTACAGATAGCTAGCGCCTCTGAACCATTACTCGCCTCTACCACTTGATATCCTGCTTTTGCTATCTGTTCACAAAGATATTTTCGCTCTAAATCTTCATCGTCTACAACCAAAATCAGATTGGTCATTTGTCCTCTCTTCAAAAAGGGAGTGGGGAGGAGCCACTGCGTTGCTCTGGTCGAGAGAGTTGTAGCAAGTGGCGTTGGGGAGCTTGTACTGAGCGTACCCCAAAGGGTAAGCAAGCTACGCGTAGGTTTCCGACAAAAGAAGTATAGGGAGTGGGGAGTAAGGAGCAAGGAGAAAGTTACACATAGATTTCGCCCTTTGCATTGGCGTACCCCAAAGGGTAAGCAAACTACGTGCAGCTTCTTAATTGTCAACTTAGAGCAACCTCTTCGCTGCAACAATTTCTGCAACAAGAGAACTCTAACAAATAAATTATCTAATTTTTTGGACTTCGCTTTAACAGCCAATAACTGAACTCATGCTGCTCATTAGTCTACCTAGCTATCATTGCATTTGATAGCTAAATAGTATTACGGTATCATCTAAAATTGTACAACAAGCAGATAACTTGATTACTAGCAAAATTATAATACATTTTAAGTAAAATTATGCAACAACATAGTCAATTGTGTAAATTTATAGAAACTTTATAAATGAGAATTGGGAATTGGTGTTTGTTATTTCTCCCCCATTCCCCTAATCCCGACTCCCTGCGGGAGCGAGCGCCCCGAATTCCCCCTAATCCTCACTCTCTCCGGGAGCGGGGCCCCGAGTTCCCCATTCCCCACTCCCAGTTAGACAAATTTTTCCTAATTTTCAAACAAGTAACAAATGAAACTTGAGATAATGTGTGTTTACATTGTAGTAGTTCATACATCAAACTAATTTGATCAAGCTACTATTTACACCATTGTCAGGTGAGTCTATCTATGATAAACAATTCAACAAGGAATCCCATTGTTCTGATTCATGGCTACTCTGATCAGGGTAAATCTTTCGAGGTGTGGAAAAAAAAGTTAGAACAGCGAAACTACGATACTAAAATTATTCATATCTGCAATTATGTAACCCTCACCAACGAAGTGACAATTAAGGATATCGCTGAAGGGTTTGATCTGGCGTTATCTGAAAAGATAAAAGAAGAGGAAAGCTTTGATGCGATCGTGCATTCAACCGGGATGTTGGTGATTCGTGCTTGGTTGACTACATACGCCAGCAAGCGGTCTAATCGGTTGCATCGACTAAAACACCTGATTGGACTAGCGCCAGCAAGCTTTGGTTCTCCGTTGGCCCATAAGGGACGTAGTTGGCTAGGTTGGATGGTTAAAGGGAATAGAGAGATTGGCCCCGACTTTTTAGAAGCTGGGGATTTAGTGTTAGATGCTCTTGAATTAGGAAGTAAGTTTACTTGGGATCTAGCACATCAAGACTTGCTTGCAAGCAAACCATTTTACGGGCCGAACAGTGATACACCTTATGTGTTTATTTTCTGTGGTACAAGCCAATATCAGAATTTGCGACAGTTAGTAAATACCCCTGGTACTGATGGTACTGTGCGATGGGCAGGCGCAGCACTGAACACGCGCCGGGTAATGATTGACCTCACAAAAGAGGCTGATGATGATCAACGTATAGAGTTTGGTAAATGGGTCAACGTTGGGATTAATCCGATAGTACCGATCGCAGGCTTGAACCACGGTACAATTATGAGACAACCAAACATTGAGCTTGTCAATCTGGTTGATCAAGCACTAAAAGTAACATCTCTCCAAGATTTTGAATCTTGGTATAAAGTCAGCGCAACTGAATATATACGCTCCAAAAATGAACTCAAATCATTAACACCTTGGCAGCAGTTCGTAGTTCGTGCTTTAGATGAACGCGATGATCCCATCACAGATTATAATATTCAGCTCATGAGCTACACAGATGGCGAATTAAGACAAATCGATGAGCTAGAGATGGATGTACATACATATAGTAGTGATAAAAGCTTGCGCTGCTTCCACATCAATTTAGAGCCAATTCTCAATAGCAATAACAATGAAAAAAAGTGGTGGCCAATACGTTGGTGGACACACCAAAACAACATTTTGAATAACTTATACATGTACATTACTGTTTCTTCAGGCTCACAATTAGTTGGTTACAGAGGCTTTTTACCTAATGATTTCCAACTTCATAATGAACAAAATCCTGAAGAATCAGGCACGTGGTATGGAGCGATAAATATCTCAAATCTGATTAAAGATGAAGATAAACAATTATTTTGTCCATTCACAACCACACTCATTGAGTTACGACTTAACCGACAACCACACCCAGCCAAGCTATTGACTTTTCCTGTGCTTGAAAGTTGAATTGGGGATTGGGGACTGGGGACTGGGGAATTGGGGAATTGGTGTTTGTTATTTCTCCCCCTGCCTCCCCTGCCCTCTACTCCCTACCTCTTATGGGTAGGTTTTTTAGATTTCGCGTTTTGGTTGACGCGCTTACGCGCTT
>NZ_JCACKM010000232.1:4913-7656 GCF_059505385.1 Desmonostoc vinosum | reverse complement strand
TGTTTTTGTATCCCTACTCCCTACTCCCTACTCCCTACTCCCTGTTTTTGTAATTGATAATTATTTTTTGCTTATGAAAAATTGCGTACAAATAATAGCTAATAGTAAAGTTTTATTGACGATAATTTTGCTAGGAACAATTTCTACTACAGCGCAAGCACAACAGCAAACAGCACCAGGGCCAATTTCTGAGCCTAATGTAATGCTGAATGTTCAACGCACTAAAGGTACATGTCCGCAAACAGTTGGTTTGTGGTGGTTTGTACTGCCCTATGAAGGTGGCGTTGAACATACAGTAGTGGCAGATACTAGAGCATTTGCCGACTTGACTAACCTAGTTTCATCTAATAAACAGTTTGTGGAATTTGTCTCACCTTTACGTAGTGATTATGCAACTTGTGTTGGTCAAACACGCGCTCAAGAATATACTTTTTATCAGGTAAAATTTAAGAATAAAAAAGCATATTTTCGAGTAGATTTGCGAAAAGTACAAGCACCTAGTAGCTTAATTACCTATAAAACTATTGCAGCTTCTCGTCCTTATGTGAGGTGGGCGATCGCTGACTAAGTTTTTGATACTATTGAGAGAAAAATATGCAACATTTGATGTCCGTACAGAGCTATCCTAACCATAAATTTGTTGCTTCAGTCTTGGGGATGCCTGATTGGCAACTCTTCAAGCTGAAGCAGATAATAGTTTTAGGGCTAATTGTTCCAGAGGTTTATTGTGGTCTTTGCTCAAACCAACCCCCCAAATGCAATAAAAACTCGGCTCACATTAGACGAGTATCGGACTATAGAAGAAACCAACCCAGAACGCCATGAATACCGCAATGGAGAGATTATTACGATGTCGGGAGGTTCTGAAACCCACAGCGCGATCGCCAGCAACTTATTAATTTATTTGGGTTTTTTGCTCAGAGACACCGATTTTCGTTTGTATAATAGCGACTTGCGAGTTTGGATTCCTGAATATCAATGTGGTACTTATGCCGATTTGATGGTTGTTAATAGTAAACCAGAATTCAATGGCGATCGCAATGATGAGATTCTCAATCCTTCAGTTATTGTCGAAGTTCTATCGCCATCTACCGAAGCCTATGATCGAGGCGAAAAGTTTAGAAAATATCGCTCTGTTACTAGCTTTTGTGAATATCTGCTTGTGAGCCAAACTGAACCCTACATTGAGCAGTTTCATAATCTTGATCGTAACGACAACGATCGCTGGCTATGGCAAGTTCACTCTCATCTTGAGCAGTCCATCTTTTTGCACAGTTTAAACGTAGAAATTCCCCTGAGCGAAATCTATCGTCGCATTAATTTTTAAGTGTACCTAAATCTCTGGATCAACTAAGCGAGTGGTAGGGCGACTTTGATATAAATCTTGTACAACTTGCACAATAGCAACTACAGCTACAAGGGCGATGACTGCTATTGGTAACAAACCTTTGCCTAAAATTGCGATCGCTATCAACACAATCGCTGCCCCAAATCGGTATTTGGAACGAATTTTACAATAACGGATGACTCCATATCTGTGCAGAATACCGATAGCTAGCAAACACAATGCAACTGCACCACAAATTAGCCACCGATAGGAATCTGGTAAGGCTAGCGTTGGCTTACTTAACAAAACTTCTTCTACGCCCACCCCAGTAGCAGCAATGCCAATCACTAGCGGTAAATGGGTGTAAAGCCAAAGATTAATCACACCAGTGCTTCCTTGTGTGCGAGCTGTTTGAATGGGTGTGCCGCCTAAGTTATCAAAATAGATCCACCATAAGCTAAAAGCGATACAAAGACCGAACGCAGCAGAAATTACTGTGAAAATATCCCATTTCTGCTCAGAAACTCCATTAACCACCGCAATAATTGCCTCACCCAAGACAATCATAGTAAATAATCCAAAACGCTCAGGTAAGTGGGAGGCATGAGGGAGTAGTCCTAATTGTAATTTGCGTGCGGTTATGGGTGTAGCAAAATCAATAATAATTCCCAATGCCCAGAGGACAAACCGCCAACGAAGGGGTACAAACACTGATATAATCCAGACAAAAGCTGCGATCGCGAAACCAATAGCGTATCGAGTTGTCAAAGGACGCGCAGTGGGGATGTGAATTCCAGCACGGAGATATTCAACCACAAGTACAATACGGCCGAGAGCATAAGCAAGGGCAAAGCCAACCGAACTATCATTTAAGCCATGATGAATGTTGATAGCCATAGCTGCCGCCGTCAGCATATGTAACCCAACCAGCAATCGGCGGATCAGATCATCGCTATCAAAGCGGTTAGCGTAGAATGTAGTGCCAATCCACGACCACCAAACAGGTATAAATAGAAATACAAACCCCAACAAGCCAGAGAGCGAAATATGTTCTTTGAGATAGTGAGCAAGTTGAGCAACTGCAACCACAAACACTAAATCATAAAAAAGCTCTAGCCAAGTGGCGCGTCGTTCTTCTTCAGTCTCTTCACCAATGCGTAACCTTGGTGGTTGGATAAAATTTGCCATAGTCCTAAGAGCGAATCGTTAATAACTCCGTTCGCTCATTTTAAGAGGATGAAATGTAAATATTATCGGAATTTCAAAAGATACGCCCAAAATCACCGATGGTGCGATCGCCTACTCAAACCATTGCACGAGATAATAACAATACCTTGTTCATTTGTCGTCATTCGTCAATATCCTTTGATAATCTCTGCAAACTGCTGTCGGAAAAATATCCAGAACCTTTCGCCA
>NZ_JCACKM010000232.1:0-4813 GCF_059505385.1 Desmonostoc vinosum | reverse complement strand
AGTGATTTATCAAGAAATTCTCAAAGAAGGCGAACAACGAGGAGAACTCCGAGGACGGGAAGAAGGACGAAAAACAGAAGGGCAATTGCTGATTGTGCGTCAACTTACTCGGCGGGTGGGAGAATTACCCCAAGAAGTAATAGAGCGAATTGAAACTCTCTCCTTAGAACAATTAGAAAATCTCGGCGAAGCTTTGTTAGATTTTCAGGCGATCGCCGATCTACAAGTGTGGTTTAATACATTAGAGTAGCAAAACTAATAGCACCAAACCAGGCAAAAGTCAAACAATTTTGTATTGTTTTTACAACACAATAATCGCCCACATACTCGCCCCTAAGCTGATCGCAGCTAGGTGTTGCCAAAGTAGCGATCGCAGCGGTTGCCGAGCAATTTTTTGTGTTAACAATATCGTTAATAACACTGAGAAAATTAAAGTTGCTCCTTGTAAAAACTCAATTACGGCAGGATGAGTAAACAATATTGGCAATCCTTCCCCATTTAAACCAAAAGTAGCAAAAGTTACAGGCAAAATTCGCCCACCTTCACCCAAACCTAAACGCAGATAATGAGCTAAGTTACCTCCCAAAACTAATGGTAGATAACCATAAGCGAGTTCTACAAATCGTTGAGATTTACAGCGTAAATTAAACAGTTTGAGCAATCCATGAGCCGCGAAGGTGACAGCAGCAGGGATAATCAATACCAGCAGCGATAATCCCAGGTGCAGCCAAAATTGAGTCAAATCGACTTGGAACCCTAACCAAGACTGTAACTCTGGTAAACGATGCAGATATACTCCACCCAATAATAAAAGTAATAATGCGACCTCATAGGTATGAGGTACGTGAGTTGTCCACAGTTCAATCCCAGGAGGGCGCAAGTTAAACTCAACCGAACGATGGGGACAAGCTTTAAGACAAGTCATGCACAGTACACAGTCTCTGTTATCTTCTAGCTGTGCAGGGTGAGAATATAAAGGACAACCATTGGTTTCCATGCCTTCACCTTTTTGTGGCCCTCCTTTGTAGCATTGATAAGTGGTACAAGTGGCAGAACAAATACCTTGCTGTGCGCGAAGTTCTGTCATTGAGAGTTTGGCAAATAAACCATTCATGCCACCAATGGGACAGAGATATCGACACCAAAATCGCCGCTCAAAAATTGCTGAGAAAATCATTGCCCCAGCGGTAATTAATAACAACAAACAAGCGGAAAGATAGGCGGTATTTTCTAAATTCCAGAGTTCTTCCCAAAGGAAAATTAGGGTAAATAGCCCAAACAAAAACCAGCCGCCCCATTTCTCAGCTTGCTCTCTTGGCCAGCGTTTGAGTTGTCTGGGCCATAACCATAAAGAAAGCTTTTGTGTAATTTCCCCATAAATCATAAAGGGACAAACTGCACACCACACACGCCCTAAAAAGGGAAATAAAAATAAAAAGAAAGGCCACCAGAAAGCCCAAAATAAATTGAGAGCAAAATTGCGATCGCGTGTTTGCGGCCCCACAAACAAAATTGTCACGATCAAGGCAAAAGCGCTTACAGTAAAGCCATAATTTATGCGGTCAGGCCACCAATCACTGCGTAAAAATCGCCGCAAACTGGGATAAATATTTAACAGATTAACCCGAAATTGCTTTTTCTTAATTTCGGCTGACCAAAATATTTCTTCTGTCAATTCACTGGCTTCTCCGGCTTGGACTATTGCCCGTTCTACAAGATTTTTCAACTCTTTGAAATTGCCAGGAAAATCATAAGACTGTAAGCGACGCACAGCTTCTGGGGTAATGTGCGGTTTAGAAACACCTCTCGCCCGGACGTAGAGACTAGTGTAATATTCTACTTGTGCTTGAATATCAGCTTTTCGCACCCGTAGTGGTGGCACTTTAATTACATGACCAACACAGCGTTCAATAGTAGGTAGAGTTTTTTCGGAAACAATTAGGATGCGGGCTTTGCTAGGGCGAGGTTCAGCGTTTGGTTCGCCAGGACGAGTCACGGGGTTATACGTGCCTTTTTTCAGTAACTGCGCCACAGCAGGTAATAACTCTGAGGGCAATTCTTGAATATTATTCAGGAGTAGAGTCCCTTCACCTAACCATTCCAGCAGTCCTGGTTTGCCTCCATCACGGCCAAATAAATCTGCACCGCTGGTTTGGAGAATCCCGCAATTGACTTTAATCATCGGTTCTCGCCGTTGTGAAGAACCAAAGTGAATTAAAGCAGCTATGTTATCTTTTTCTAAGCCCGGTTCACCGAAAATATCCACTGATTTGCGATCGCTAGCTGCTTGTCTAATTTGCTCCCGTAGACGTACAGCGTAGCGACTAGTACCAACGATACCACGTTGGGCTTTAGTGACTAAATATGGTCGCAGGGCTACAGAACGTTCTTGTTCATAACCAAGGGCGGATGTCACTTGAGCCAATTCTTGAGCTAATTGACGAGAGAAGGCTTGAGTAATTTCTGGATATTGACTAGCCAACGAACGAAACTGATCAGCAGGCACAACCCACAAATGGCATTCTGTGACTGTAGTAATTGTGACTAGAGTCAATTCATCTAACAGCAATTCCTGAAGATGAATCACCGAACCAGGGAGCAACCCATATGCTAAAGCTGGATTAGTTTGATTGGTAGTACTGCTTTCCAGTTGCCCCTGTTGCAAAATATAAAGTGCTTTTGGAGAAGTGCCTTCACTGACTAAGGTGGTGTTTGCTGGTATAACTTTTTCTTCTATGATTACAGCGATCGCATCTAACACCGCAGGTGAGAGAATTCCTAAAGTGGTGCGTTCTTGTAGCCAAGTTACTATCTCTGGAGATGTCATCCTGGTTTCTCCATGCAGGCTGTTTTATAGGAATTATCCCTGAAAGCGATGTCATTTGCACTGTCTCTGAGTAATGCTGAGTCAATGCCCTACAGGCAGGGTTTGAAGAGGACACGAGGACGCGGGAGACCCCATAAAGCTAGGAGATTCAAACAAGGAACAGATTTTTTTGTCTCTACGACTAAAGTCGCTTTCTTGCAACCAGGTGCTTAAATCTTGAGAAGGGTCGCTCTTTGCGTCTCCCCTTTTCCGCGTCTTCTTAGTCAGGGTTTAGGGGTGTATAGTTACTTTTTGTCTTAACTTTTCCAGTAAGTTCCACGACCTTTTTTCATTCTTTGAGATAAACAAAGGAAACCAATACACAGCTTTTTCTATTAATCTGTTTTGATCATTATTCAAATCTTCAATCAATTTTGCTACTGACTTAAATCCCAGCTTAGGAATAGCAAAATCTAGCCATAATTTAATAGATTGAGCATTAGAATTTACACTTCCATACTTGAACAATTTTGTGACATAATCTCTTTGATTTAAAACTCTCTTGGCAATTACAAGAGAAATTAGGCTTTTTTGTTCAACCATGCTCTTAATGATTTCATATGCTTCTACTTCAGGTATTGATTTTAGATAATCCAAAATTACCTTTTCTTCATTAGAAGACAAGGCTCTATAGGTACTGGTTTGTATTAAATTTTGAATATTATCATTCATAAGGGATTATGAAAACTCATGTGGGATGAAAAGGTCTAATGGCAAACCAGCATTACCTGCTTCATTAACTGATGGTTTGTAGTGACCAGAAGCATTATTCCAGTATTTAATTTGACCTTTATTTTTTTTATTGTGTCCAAAGCGAATTTGACCTGCAAAGTCAACGTTGTTACCTTTGGTGATATCAATATGATCACCTAAACCAAACTTTTGCCTTGCTATATATATATTGCCTCCCTGTACAATGAAGTTGTATTCGCCATTAGGTGTAAATACTTTATTTTGAAATGTTTTATATCTCCACTTATTGCCATCAAAGAAAAGCTCATGACGTCGAATATAATTAGGAATATCTTCGGGATAGAGATTTGGAAAATAGCCTGATATTGAACTCCCTCCAGATGGCAGTCCTGAATCAATATTATGCCAAGGGCTAGAAAACGGTGTAGGATATTTTGTTAAATAAAAAAGTCTAAGTTGCACATTTTAGAGGGAATAGTAAACAGGGAACGCTTAACAGGGAAAACCTCTGATTGAACCAGAATAATGTTTTTCTTTGTGCTTCATGTACTCAAAAAACATAGAGAAAGATTATGGCAATTTATTTAGACTCCGCGATCGCATCGGAAGCTGAAATTACCAAGCTTTGGGGATGGATAAAGGGTATTACTACAAATCCGACACTTTTAGCTCAAAGCGACACTCCACCAGAAGATACACTCAAGAAACTGGTTGCTTTAACTGAAGGGCCTTTATATTACCAACTTATGTCCTCCGATAAAGCGGGGATGTTGGCTGAAGGTAGAAAGGCTTTTGAAATCATTGGTTCGCAAACTGTGTTGAAAATTCCCGCGACACCTGTAGGGTTTGAGGTGGTGGCGAGTCTGGCACCGGAAATTACTTGTTCGGTAACAGCGATTTACAGTGCAGCACAGGCGGTGGTGGCTAAAGAGGCGGGTGCTAAAATTGCCATAGCTTATGTCAACCGCGCTACCCGGTTATTGGGCGATGGTATTGCTTTAGTACAAGATATGGCTAGCGTTCTCAAAGGCAGTGATGTAGAAATTTTAGCAGCCAGTATCAAATCTCCTCAAGAAGCAGCCGCCTCCTTACAAGCTGGAGCAAATCATTTAACCTTACCTTTGATAATGTTACAGGCGATCGCCACTCATGAATTCTCTCAAAAAACTGTAGAAGAATTCGCCAGCAAAGGCATTGGTTTAAATAATTCGTAATTCGTAATGACGCGACGCTCCTGCGTCGCTCTAAGCGAAG
>NZ_JCACKM010000231.1:0-7672 GCF_059505385.1 Desmonostoc vinosum | reverse complement strand
TTTCTGGGAATTTTTAATTCCTAAATTTTCTTTAATATCTGCGGAATGTGGGTTTAAACACTCTACTCTGTCAAAACAGGGTAAGGAATTGGTATTTACCCATGATGAACGAGGTGAGATTTTTCGAGTGGCAGTCAACCGAAACCAGTCGGGTGAGCTTGAGTATTCAGCAATTAATGTGGGGGAAATAGATTCTCTTGACCTCAGCTTTTGGCAAGAAGCAGAGCGCGTATTGCAACAAATGATATCAGAAGCAGAGCGACAATCAAGAAGACAGACTGAAGGAATATCTCTCTAGCTGATGGCGCAACTTGATACTGAGAAAGCTGAATCAAGAGCGGTGTCGCCACTGCAAAAAATGCACCTAAACTAATGAACTTAGTCAATGTAGGAGAAGTAATCGGGAGCATTGACATATTTATTACGGTCAAGTTTAATGGCTTTGTTGCGGTCAGCAGTGGCTTGCTTGTAGTCTTTTTTGTTGTAAGCTAACCCTCGGTAGTAGTAAGCGTCGGCATTTTCAGGATTAAGTTTAATGGCTTTGTTGTAGTCATCAATGGCTTTGTTGTAGTCATCAATGGCTTTGTTGTAGTCTTTTTTGTTGTAAGCTAACCCTCGCTGGTAATAAATTAACCCTCGCTGGTAGTAAGCGTTGGCATTATTAGGATCAGGTTTAATGGCTTTGTTGTACTCATCAATGGCTTTGCTGTAGTCATCAACGGCTTGGTTGTAGTCAGCAGTGGCTTTTTTGTAGTCTTTTTTGTTGTAAGCTAACCCTCGGTAGTAGTAAGCTGACCCTCGGTAGTAGTAAATTGACCCTCGCTGGTAGTAAGCGTTGGCATTATTAGGATCAGGTTTAATGGCTTTGTTGTACTCATCAATGGCTTTGCTGTAGTCATCAACGGCTTGGTTGTAGTCAGCAGTGGCTTTTTTGTAGTCTTTTTTGTTGTAAGCTAACCCTCGGTAGTAGTAAGCTGACCCTCGGTAGTAGTAAGCGTTGGCAACGTTAAAGTCAAGATTCAGGACTTGCTTGTAGTCATCAATGGCTTTGTTGTAGTCATCAATGGCTTTGTTGTAGTCTTTTTTATTGTAAGCGAACCCTTGGTAGTAGTAAATTGACCCTCGCTGGTAGTAAACTTGGGCAATACTTTCGCGCAGTTGAAATTGCCAAGACGCATATCCCATTGACACAATAACACCAGCCACCAGTAATATGTTTTTGAACTTGCCTTTCTGTACTATTCGCGGATCGCTATAAGTAGTTGCTAAATTTATTTGAGTATAGGAATTTGCAAAGTGCTGACGTAGCAGGTCATGCATGAAGCGATAGCTGCCGCCTACTTGTTGCAAAAATAGGTGATCGGTACAATATTTGAGGAACTTGGCATAGTTCCAAGGAATGTAGCCGCTAGACCAAAGAATCACACGTAGCACAAAATGCTTAATTGCAGGTATTCCGCTTCTGAGTATTCCAAGAAATATCCCAACTAATATTCCATCTCGTAGACTATCAATTAATAAATTATAATTATTTAGATATTGGATTCTTGGAACGCTAAGGATTATTAATACAGTAGGTAAAGAAGTAACTGTTGATATCTTTATAGTATTAATAACTGATTGTTTAATACCTTGGTTTGGAAAAATTTTATTTTCAATATTCAGTCCATTTATTCCAGAAAACAGCCCAAAAATAAACCCAGAAATTAGCCCATAAATCAGCCCATAAATCAGCCCATAAATCAGCCCATATTTCAACTTACTCAGATTATAAGACACACCATAAGACATACCATAATTCATACCAAAATATATACCAAAAGTCACCCCAAAAATTAGCCCTAAAATTAGCCCTTTTAAAGACTTTTTAGGAGAGAAGTTTAGAGTTTCAATTGTCTCAATTTTATTTCCAATAATTCCGAAAATCAGCCCAGAAATCAGCCCAGAAATCAACCCAGAAATCAACCCAGAAATCGGCTTATAAATCAACCCATAAATCAACCCAGAAATCAGCCCAGAAATCAGTCCTAAAATCAGTCTATTTCTGATTATTTTAGGATTTTTTTTAAATGGATTAATTAAAATAATTCTTTTTTCAATTTTATTTTCTATAGAATCACCAATTAGTCCATAAATTAACCCGATATTCAACCAGCAAATCAGTTCAGTTTTCAACCTAGAATACAGTTCAGCATTGCTCAAATTAAAAATAGGAAATGGAAATAACCAAGAATATTTCAGCCCAGAAATCAACGCTCCTATAATTCCCCATACAAGCAAATTATAAATAATTTTTTGTCCTCTATTTTTCAACAAATCAGGCTGCATTTTCTCAATCAAAAACTCAGTGGTATTCTCCTCAATTAACCGATGCGCCAACCAACCTAACCAACGTTGAGTATTTTCCTGCTTAGGCTGTTTATCCTTACTCTTACGTTTGAACATCCTATAAATATAAGCATCAAATAGATAACTTAAACGCTTCTCAGAAGATTTGATCTGTTTCCAAGTTTTTATTGATATTTCTTGAGCAGAGAGTACAATAATATTTAACAAAAGTGGTGTCTTGGCTAATTGGCTTAAATCAGCATCATCAATAATACTGTTGCATAGTTCTGAGTGACCTGTATTTTCTAAATATTGACGAACTTGTTGATGAGAAAAAGGATACAATTCTAAAGAATTATTTAGTTGTAATGAAGTTGTATAACGCTCATACTCTTGAATGCGACTACAAACAATTACAGGAACATCCCAAATAGAAGGATGTAAAAACTGATTAATTTTGAGTACACACTTTTCTTGACGTTCTGCCACTAGTTCGTCTAACCCATCTAAAAGCGGTATAATTTTTTTGTTTTCTATACACCATTTACCAATGTATTTTCGCAGACCATATTTGTTTTTAAGCTGGTCAACTAACCAATCTTTTATATTTTGATTATCATTTTTCCAAGAAGATAAAGAAAATAGTACTGGGACAGGATCTGTTGAATTATCTTTAGCCCGTTTTACTAACTCTTCTGCTAGCTTAAGGAGCATAGTAGTTTTTCCTGACCCTGGTTGTCCCAAAATTAATAATCTTCCGGCAACATGTTTTTGGTCAAAAACCTTAATAATGTCTGTATTATCTAATCTAATTTTACGTCGGGAATCAACTTTGATTTCACTTGAATAAGGTAATTCAGTCTGTTCTGGGTTTCGCTCTACATCCAGAACAATATAAACTCGATTGTGAAGAGAACTGTCTATCCGGTTTTCAACTTCCCGATTAACATATTCTAAAAATTTCTGTCGAATTTGAGAATATTTTGCTGATGCTTCATTACTACTCTGGTGTCTAAAATTGAATATATTGAATATATTGAATATTAAGTTACGATTACCTTGGAAATAATTTCCTTCAATGCGCTCGTTATAATTACCTTCTTCAATATCGATACGGTGATTCTCAGACTCGTTATTCTCTGTCATAGTTTAATCTCCGTTAGTCTCTTTGATCTCTAGCAAAGTAAACGTGTAAGAAAAGTAGAATCATATTTAACTACTCTTAGTTTTCTGCCAATCCTCTAATGCACCAATAACAAAACTAGCAGCAGGATGATTAAGCAGTTGCGCCAAAGCCTGAACACCACCAGCCTTTAAAGCACTAGTGATCCGTTGTGCCAAAGTAGGATTATTTTCAATAGCCTTAATAGTTTCGGCGGCTACTTGCATTTTGCCCAAAGTCGTATCAGTAGGATTAGATTTATCTAACTGTTCTAGAAGCTTTTGAATTTCAGCAGCAGCTTCAGCAAGGTTTTGTTGCTTGCTAGCAGCGTAATAATTCCCTTGGATATAATTACCTTCAATACGCTCGTTATAATTGCCGCTACCGATATGAATATTGCGGTTTCCAGTCATATCCGATTTTTGCTCCTTGTTAGAGAATAAAGTTTTAGAGTTATTTCGGATGCGTGATTTTGGAGTTAAAGATTCTGGTTTGCTATTGAGGTCAATATTGTTACAACCAAAATCAAAAGCATCTTTATAACTTTGCCCAGCACCAAGAGCGTCATAGAATGCTTTAGAAAAATGAATAGCAGCAATATCAGTGATGGCACGTTTCATGCCAATAACACAATTGATGTGTTGGAAAATTGCTTCTGCTTGAGTTTCTGAATAACAGGCATTGAGCAACACACACTCAACTGTGTCTTGAAATAACTTGAAGAAATTGCTCAATGATTCCGTACTAACCAATTGCGCGTGACCGGAGTTATCCTCCAATACTATGCCGTCAGTTCCATCCCCATGACCAGAAAAATGTACAACTTGTGGAGAGTGATCCAACAGTGCGCGGCGTAAATCGTCAATCCTCACAGCCAATCTGGGAATGAGTTCAAATTCTTCCCTGTGTCTGGAACGCTCCAATGCAGATTGGATTTCCCTCACTTCCTCGTCTAGACGAAGCTTATTTGTATTGAGAGGATTGGCTGATAAAAGCAAAATTTTTTTTATACTTCTAACCATAGCATCATGCTTGGGGCGATAACAAACCAATGCGAGCCAAAATCTCGCTGCTGACTCGCTCTCCTGATTCCAGTGCCGATTCCATCCCATCAGATGCGATCGCAGTATGTTCGCCTGCAAAGTAAATTCGCTGCCAGGGTTTAGCCATTTTGTCTTGAAATCGCTGGATTTGTCCGGGGGCAAAGTGGGAATAAGCGCCCAGAGCATAGGGATCGCGTCCCCAAGAAACAACGCGCAGAATCTTGACATTTTCCTCTATTCCAGGGCGAATTCGCGTCAGTTCCGAGGTAACATATTTAGCTAATGCGTCTGCACTCATGGCATCCAACTGTTTGGCATTATTTCCAGTTGCCCAGCAGACTAAGCTTTGCACCCGCCCCTGCTCGTCTCGAATCGGCAACACACTTTCAAGTAGTGAGTCTGTCCACATCCTCAGCGGATAGCCATCAGTTTCCCAGAATGGATGACCAACCTGAAAGCGAATCTGTGTTACTGCTGTGTAGGGCAATTCCTGCACCGCCTGTGCCTGTATCTTTGGTAATGGTGGGGTAATTTCTACCTGGCGCAGCACCGAAAACGGCAACGTCACTACCGCATAATCAGCATCGAAATTTGAACCATCTGAGCAGTAAACTGTTACACCTGTTGCCTGAGAACGAATCGACTCTACCACTTTGTTTAGCTGCACAGGAGACTTGAGAGAGGCTGCCATCTTTTCTGGCAAACGACTGTTACCACTCTGAATATGCATTGGTTGCTGGCTGCGAGTTTGGGCGCGCTGATCATTCCGTAATGCCCATAGTGCAGAGGTAGTATTCATACTGTTGAATATAGAACCAAGATTAAAGTCGATTAATCGTAAAGCTTCATTTGAGGCACCTTGAGCGCGGAGATACTTGTCTAGGGGAATATCTAGATCTGAATATTTCGGGTTGATCCAAGCGATCGCATTTTCTAGGGGATTGTGTTTGCCCAGGTAATGACTCAGCAATTGTTGGGGAAGCAGAGAGCGTTCGCTCTTTGCTAAGTGGTTGGCAGCAGAAATAGCCCAGTCTTGTGGCAATACTGCTTGCCCTCTAATATACAGCAGCGATTCCTTGTCTAAGCCAAGGCTTGGCTCAGTTGGAACTTGCAAGCGTTTAGCCAGTGCTAACAAGCGCCGATATTTTTCGCCGAAAGCTTGTGCCCCGGCTTCTGGCTTACCGGGGATATCATCTAAGGTATGGACGCGACCACCGACGCGATCGCGTGCCTCTAAAACTGTCACAGACAAACCCTTGGCTTCTAACAACAACGCTGTATATAAGCCAGACAGACCCGCACCGAGAACCAGCACCTCAGTCGGCTTACTTGCCGCCACCACTTGCCCAGATGCCCGACCCATAACCAGTAATGCCAAGGCTGATTGGCTCACTCCCCATAAGAATTCGCGGCGATTCCAGCTTTTCAATATCATGTTTTTATTCGTTTTAAGTTTTGAGTGCCAACTTCCGGCAATGTGGGGTATTGCTGACACTAAAAATTGCTGTTGAAATGTCATTTAAATATATTGTTTCGTAAAAAATAACTAAAAGTAAAATATTGACGCTAGAAACCAAAATCCACCAAAAAATATGCATATTAAAGTTTTGCTTGAACATAAATCTGTCTCCTGAAATCAAGTTCAAATTTTCTGATTATTAATTTCACCAATTGTCTATTAAGCCAGTATGTTACTCGCTCAACTAATAGAGACGGCAATAAAACTTCCATAAAAAATACAAAGTTTGTGAAAGGTGGATTGCTGTTGATTTTCATGTAAATACAAAAACATTTTTGCATGAAAAATAATTAAAGTTTCTCAAAAGAGAGGATTTTTTTTCAAATCTATCTTTTGATAGAGGGTTTTTAGATTATTTATTACTAAATAGACTATCTAACTACAAAAAAATCAAAACAAATTCCGCACTTTTAAAATAAATTCATTGACAGCATTCTGATACCGCACTCCCCCTCGACTCAACTGAAAGCTTCACTTATCCCGCCTGCTATACGGTACATTCAGCAAATCAATTGCCCGTTTCTTGGCAGCTTCCCCGCGCCTATCATACTTACTTGTAGTACTTGGCGACGCATGACCTGCAAGTTTCGCTATCGTGACGATATCTGCACCCGCATCCAATAGATTACCGATAAAAGTTCTTCTAAAATCATGAGGTGTAAAAGCGTCCACCTCGGCTTTTTCCCCTCGTCGCTGCAACGCTCGTAACACACCCTGCTCACTCATCCGTCTCAGTATGATTTTCTTTGCCTTATTTAAGGGATAAAATAGTGCCCCTGGTGCTTTACCTCGAATCAGCAGCCAATCAAGGACTGCTTGCACACCAGCTTCAGGTAAATAGACAATTCGTTCCTTCCGCCCTTTCGCTTCACGTATTGTTAATGACCGAGTGCGCGGCTTGAAATCGCTCAAATCAAGGTAAGTTACCTCACTGCGACGCAACCCAACCGTCAAAACTGCCAGCAGTGCCGCATCCCTCCGGCCCAATGTTGAGTCATCTTGAGTACAATCTGACCACAGCGCAGCAATTTCTTCGGTATCAAGTTCGCGCCCCTTCAATAAACTCTGACCCCGCACCGACTCAATATCAGATGCTCTTCCATACTCATCCGTGGACATTAACCCTAAGCGCCATGCTTCCTTGAGCGTCCGCCGTAATGCACACAACATTTTATTCGCCATTGCTGGACTGTATTTTTCCATCAGCACTGACCTAACTGCGGCTGTGTGCTGGTAACGCAACTTTGACCAATCCAAGGTGCTTGCATCACAAGTGCCACTGGTTAGCAGTTGAGCGATCGCATTTAACGCTTCCCGCATAGTTCGCCGCGAACCTTCACCAAGAGAAGCCAGATATACCTCTGCCGGGTGTAACGTGATGGGCAACGGTTCTGTCAGTGCGAGAGATTCAGGGCTAAAATTGTCAGCGATCGCGCGAGTGTTCACGGCAGTCAATTAGGAGCTTTAAACTAGATCCTCCCTCAAATGTGGCTCCCTGTATACATCCCAGACCCTCCGGATTGCGAGAACTGTTTTCTTGCTGCAATACATATCGGATATGCAGCTGAGAAAAGAAATTACTGCTGTGACAAATATTGTGGAAGCTTATCATAAATTCTC
>NZ_JCACKM010000230.1:0-8199 GCF_059505385.1 Desmonostoc vinosum | reverse complement strand
CTCCCTACTCCCTACTCCCTACTCCCTACTCCCTACTCCCTACTCCCTACTCCCTCTGAAGAATTACGAATTATGGAACCGACTGTTATTGTTAATAACCTCAACCATGCTTTCGGTCAAGGAGTATTACGTAAACCTGTATTGAGTAATGTAAATTTAGCAATTTATCCAGGAGAAATTGTCATCCTTACAGGCCCTTCTGGTGGTGGTAAAACAACATTACTCTCACTCATTGGTGGATTGCGATCAGTCCAAGAAGGAAGTCTAAAAATTTTTGGGCAAGAACTCAAAGGTTGTAACAAAGGGCAATTAACCAAAGTGCGGAACCAAATTGGTTTTATCTTCCAGCATCACAACTTACTCAAGTGTCTGAGTGCCTATGGTAATGTCCGCATGTCCTTAAAACTACATCAAGAAATTCCTAAACAAGAGTATCGACAACGCGCTGTCAATATTTTAGAAGCCGTAGGATTGGGCGATCGCATAGACTATTATCCCGAAAAATTATCAGGTGGACAAAAACAAAGAGTTGCGATCGCTAGGGCTTTAGTTGCCCAACCCAAATTAGTATTAGCAGACGAACCAACTTCATCATTAGACAGTAAAACCGGGAGAGACGTAGTTGACATCATTCAAAGTCTCGCCCAAGAAGAAGGCTGTTCCGTTCTGCTTGTAACTCACGACGCCCGCATCCTAGATATTGCCGATCGCATCGTTCATATGGAGGATGGGCGGTTATTTGGGAATGATAAATGACAATTCCCCATTCCCCAAAATGAAACCCATCACCAACTGGCTAGAAACCCGCGCTTGTGCCCCTGCATATAGCGGTTGGGTGCTGTTTGCAATTACTGTTTGTTTTTTTGGGGCTGCGATTAATACGATGGCTGGCTGGTTATATGTAACTAGCGGCGTTACTTTAGCCCTTTTGGGTTTAGCAGCTGTTTTACCACCGCGATCGCTTGTTGGTTTATCTATCAACCGTCGCCCCATCCAGCCAGTGACAGCAGGAAGCGAACTAACTATTGAAATAGAAATCCACAATTCCACACGGCAGTCTGTTAACTTACTGCAAGTCGAGGATATCCTGCCCTTCGTCTTGGGAAAACCAGTACAGCAGGCGATTGAAACGATACCTAGCCAAGACAGTTACCGCTGGATATATTATCACCCTACCCAACGCCGGGGCGTGTATCGCTGGCACACAGTCGAATTAGGTACTGGTGCCCCTTTGGGGTTGTTCTGGTGTCGCCGTCAACATGACTGTGCCGCCACAGCTATCGTTTATCCTACCGTTTTACCCTTAAGTACTTGCCCCCTAGTCGATGAAATGGGACAAGAAGAGAGTATAAAAAACGACTCTCGCGGTAGACCTTGGCAAACAACGACTACAGGACTGATGCGATCGCTACGTCCCTATCGTATCGGCGACTCCACTCGACTCATCCACTGGCGTACCAGTGCCCGCTATGGCGAGTTAAGGGTGCGGGAGTTAGAAATGGTCACAGATGGACAAGAAATCGTTATTGCTCTTGACAGTGCCGCTAATTGGGAAGAAGAGAACTTTGAGCAAGCAGTAATTACCGCAGCATCATTGTATTTTTATGCACAACGTCACCAGATGCAAGTACAACTTTGGACAGCAGCAACAGGTTTAGTTAGAGGCGATCGCTCTATCCTAGAAATATTAGCAGCGATCGCTCCTCAAGAAGACGCCAGCACCACAACTCCAGAAAGCCACCCCTTAATTTGGCTAACTCAAAACCCCTTGAGCCTTTCATCTCTTCCAAATGGTAGTCACTGGCTTTTATGGCAGAATACTTCTTTACCACCAGAAAAATTAGTCATCAATAAAGATTATCCTGGTATCGTCTTACAAAGTGAACAACCACTACAACCCCAACTGCAAAAAATATTTTAAAGGTAATTCGTAATTCGTAATTCGTAATTATTTATTCTCCCGGTTGGTGAGCGGAGTCGAACCGCTTCCTCATCTCCCGGTTGGTGAGCGGAGTCGAACCACATCTCTCCCTCACTTTGGGGGAATATCCCCAGTAACGCCCGAGTGAGGCTGAGGTACAATGCAAAGAAATATTTAAATTATGAGCAGTCGATTCAAATGATCTCATCAGAAGCTAACACAAAATCCAGCGATAAAAGCTTAGAGGCAATGCGGCATTTTTCCGAACAATACGCCAAGCGTACTGGAACGTATTTTTGTGCTGAGCCTTCTGTGACAGCAGTTGTGATTGAAGGACTAGCCAAACACAAAGATGAACTAGGTGCCCCCTTATGTCCCTGCCGCCACTACGAAGATAAAGAAGCTGAAGTTAACGCTGCCTATTGGAACTGTCCCTGTGTACCAATGCGAGAGCGTAAAGAGTGCCATTGTATGCTATTCCTTACCCCTGACAACGAGTTTGCAGGAGAGCAACAAGAAATCACCCTAGAAGCAATTAAAGAAGTGCGAGATAGCATGGGATGAGCGAAATCATGCCCCCAGAGTTTTGGCAAGGCGTAGAACAGTTCAATTCTGGTCAATATTATGCCTGCCATGACACCCTAGAAGCTCTTTGGATTGAAGCCAGCGAACCAGACAAAACTTTTTATCAAGGTGTTCTGCAAATTGCTGTAGCGCTGTATCATTTGGGTAATCGCAACTGGCGAGGAGCAGTGATATTACTAGGTGAAGGTAGCAATCGTCTGCAACGATACCCATCTATTTACGGCGAAATTGATGTAGACGAATTGTTAAACCAAAGTACCACATTGCTGAAGGTATTACAGCAAATAGGGCCAGACAAGATTACGACTGGAAACTTGAGTGAAAGTGAAGCCTTATCCCTGCCCAGTATTTCATTAATTAAACAGACGTAGAGACGCGCCATGGCGCGTCTTGTTTTTTAAGCTTGGTCGAATATTGAATGGTAGATTAGCGAAACCTTGACCTTGGAGGAAGCGTCATAGTGTGAGCTGGTAGTTATCCAAAAATTAATATCATGTTCGCTTGAAAACTTATCGTTAGCGCTGATGTGGAAACGCAAAGAAATTTGAACAATAATTGATTACCCGAACTTGATATTAAGATACGAATTTAGAAACTAACGATTTTGTAGAGACGTAGCAATGCTATGTCTACCAATGTCCAAAAAATCCTTCCCTAGATAAAGTAGTTGAGATAATTGATTGAGATACAAGCAGAAATACTAAACCTCAAATTACCATGATGCCCCGTTATCGATTCCCCAAACCACAGATGCGCCACTTGGGATTAGCCTTGCTCTTACCCACTGCACTCTTAGGTGCAATATTTATCAACAACCCTCTCAGTACCAAACAGCAAACAGCCACAGCACAAACCGCCACAGCAAATCGTCCGCTCACCATCCGCTCTGATGTGCAAGAATACGATTCTAAAACTCAAGTAATCACTGCTCGTGGTAATGTGCAAATGTTGTACCCAGCTCGTCAACTTCAAGCAACAGCAGCTCAAGCACAATACTTTAGTAAAGAACGCCGGATTGATTTCAGTGGCAATGTTTATATCTTGCAACAGGGTGGTAACAGTATTCGCGCGGAAAAGGTGACTTATTTAATTGATGAAGGACGATTTGTTGCTTTACCCCAATCCAACCGCCAAGTAGAGTCTATTTATATGGTTCAGGAATCAGATGATGGTGGTCAATCTAATACACCTGCCCCACAGACACCAACTTTTAGGCGTTCTAATTAGTGGTCTGGCAAAACAAAATTAACGGGTGAGGGTAGGGAATAGGGAATGGGGAACTCGGGGCCTCGCTCCCGGAGGAAGTAAGGATTAGGGGTAATGGGGAATTGCTCAAGAGTCAATAATCAAAAAATTAATTTTGAATTTCTTCTCCCTTATCTCTCCATTCCCTACTCCCCATTTTTATCAGCACCAAGCACTAAAGGACGCGAATAGTGAAAATTGTTTTAGAAAATATTCACAAATCTTACGGTAGGCGAATAATTGTTAATCGCGTCAATCTTTCTGTAGCCCAAGGTGAAGTTGTTGGCTTACTCGGCCCTAATGGAGCCGGCAAAACAACGACTTTTTACATTGCCACGGGTTTAGAAAGACCTAATCAGGGACGAGTTTGGCTGGATACTCTTGATATTACTGGCTTGCCAATGCATAAAAGAGCGAGGTTAGGTATTGGCTATTTGGCACAAGAGGCAAGTATTTTTCGCCAACTTTCGGTACAGGATAATATTCTCCTGGTACTAGAGCAGACAAATGTGCCACGATGGGAATGGTCGAGGCGGCTAAAAACCCTACTACAGGAGTTTAAGTTGGAAAAATTAGCCAACAGCAAAGGAATTCAACTTTCCGGTGGTGAACGACGGCGAACAGAACTAGCAAGAGCCTTGGCTGCTGGACGAGAAGGGCCAAAGTTTTTACTGTTGGATGAACCATTCGCTGGGGTTGACCCCATAGCGGTGTCAGAAATTCAACATATCGTAGCAGCTCTGCGCGATCGCGGTATGGGTATCTTAATCACAGATCACAATGTCCGCGAAACTCTCGCCATCACCGACCGCGCCTACATCATGCGCGAAGGGCAAATCCTCGCTTTTGGTATAGCGGAAGAACTATACAATAATCCACTAGTGCGACAGTACTATTTAGGTGATAATTTCCAAGTATAAATTAATAAATATTAATCCATGATCGCCTAGATCGCCATAATTTTGCTGAAATTGCTCAGTCACTGAAGATGAAACCTCGATACTAAATGCAGTATAAATACTTTGCTGTGCTTGGATTGCCGAGATTTAACTTTTAGAGTTGCTTATGATTTCAAAGAAGCTCACGTCTTTTTACACCCTACACTCGCTATTGCCTTTTACGATCATGGATCGCTACTTGGCTAGCGAACTGCTGCCGGTGTTTTTTTTTGGTGTCGGGGCTTTCTCATCATTGGGAGTAACAATTGATGCAGTATTCGACTTGGTGCGAAAAATAGTAGAATCCGGGCTACCCATAGATATCGCTATTCAAGTTTTTCTGCTCAAGCTGCCCAATTTCATTGTCTTAGCCTTTCCCATGTCCACCTTGCTAGCTACTTTGATGACCTACAGCCGTCTTTCTAGCGATAGTGAGTTAATCGCTTTGCGCGGCTGTGGCGTAAGTGTCTATCGCATGGTGTTAACTGCTGTAATGTTGAGCTTGGTGGTGACAGGCATGACGTTTGTGTTTAATGAACACATCGCGCCAGCAGCCAATTATCAAGCAGCTAATACCCTAGAGCAAGCTTTAAAATCAGATAAGCCAATATTGAAGCAGCAAAATATTTTCTATCCTGAATACCGAGAAAATCTTCAGCCAGATGGCACCAAAATTAAAATACTCATTCGCTTATTTTACGCTGACCAATTTGATGGCAAGCGAATGAAAGGCTTGACGATTATAGACCGTTCTACAGAGGGTGTCAATCAGATTGTGGTATCAGAATCCGCCCGGTGGAATGCATCTCAAAACGTCTGGGATTTCTACAACGGCACCATTTATTTAGTAGCTCCCGATCGCTCTTATCGCAACATCTTACGCTTTGAACAGCAACAACTCAAACTTCCCCGCACACCCTTAAGTTTGGCAGAAAAGAGCCGCGACTACGGTGAAATGAACATTGGCGAAGCACTAGAACAATTAGAAGTAGAACGCCTAGGTGGCGATCGTCAAAAAATTCGTAAACTGCAAGTCAGGATTCAACAAAAAATTTCCCTACCGTTTGTCTGTGTAGTTTTTGGCTTGGTAGGTGCAGCCATGGGAAGCATCCCTCAACGTACCGGACGCGGCACAAGTTTTGGTATTAGCGTCATCGTGATATTTTCGTACTACTTAATTTTCTTTATCAGTGGTGCAATGGGACAAGCAGGTGTCATCTCTCCCTTCATGGGAGCTTGGTTGCCCAACTTTATGTTCTTGGGAATAGGTGCATTTTTATTAATGCGAGTTGCCAAGCGGTAGGTTGAAGAGGGATGAGGGGGATGAGGGAGAAATTTTCTCCGTGTCACCGCGTCCCCGCGTCCCCGTGTCCCCGCGTCCTCTTCCCAATTCCCCAGTCCCCTATGACGGATGCTGATTTCGACATTCCGGTGCATCTGGGTTTTCTCGACAATATTCTTCAAAAGAAACTTTAGCTGAAACCATACCTTCAGCTTTTTGATGAGCGGCTTCTGCTTGGAGTTCTTCTACTTCATCCCAAGCAGCAGCACAGGCTTTAGAGTAAGCGCCTTGTTTTGTACAAATACTGCGAGCTTCTGCGATCGCTTGTTCAATTCTTTTTTCTCGTAGCAGCGCTTTTGGAGTTTCCACAAAATCGCTTTTCATCAGAATATCAGTAATTGAGATTATTCCCAAAAGCTTACCTTGGATTACAGGCGCTCTGCGGATGCCAGTCATCGCAAACAACCGTGCTACATATTCCACACTCAACTCAGGATTGACGACAATACAAGGCTTGCTCATAATTTCGTAAATCCGGACTTGTTTAGGGTCTTTGCCGTAGGCTGTTACTTTATAAACAATATCCGTTTCTGTGACAATGCCATAAGCATCATTATCATAACGACGATTTACAACCAGAGCGCGCAATCCTTTTTCCTTCATCAGTTCGACTGCTTCAGCGACACTAGCCGAACCACGAATGGTAACTACATCCTTGATCATAATATCTTCGGCTTTCATCATTACTGTAGGCTGCTGTTCCATAAAATTAATCCAAAGCCGGAGAGCCGGATATTGAGGTTTACTTTTAATTGCTACTTAAGGAAAAAGTCAGTTCCACACAGAACCCCCTAACTTTTATGTCCAATAAAATTTAGAATGTCGTTTTTTACACTTCCACTCAAATTTCAAAATTGGAACGGCTTCATGATCATATTTAAGTGCTATTTTTTTTGTATTTCTGTTAAGTCAGTAGCAATCTTATGTCCATAAAAAAGCTCTTGAGTAGGGAGTAGGGGAGAAAAATCAAAACCACCCACTAGTGGGTTGGAACTTCAACCGAAGGAGATTCACACAGGGACGCTTTTGCTCACCCTGATTAAGCTTCATAGCATCGCAATTTAGCTTGGTTTACACCTTTTACCCTGCTCCTCTGCCTCTATCAACCTACAACCAACATCTTGCGATTAAATAATCTAAGATGACTTTAGCGCCCTTGCTAAGTTTCGTCAGAAATTACAAATTAGAATTATTTATGAATTGGAGTGCTACATTACCAACTTTTTTCATTACCTTAAGAGAAGGTGTAGAAGCAGCTTTAGTTGTCGGTATCGTCTTCGCCTGTTTACAGCAAGCTGAACAACAAAAATTGTATCGTTGGGTATATTTAGGAATTCTCAGTGCCACTATAGCTAGTTTTGTGGTTGGTCTACTATTAAATTTAGGTATCCAGGGATTGCAGACATCAGATTTACTCTATGGGCCAGTTTTCAAACAATTATTTGAGGTGGGACTGGGTATAATTGCGATCGCCATGCTCAGTTGGATGCTCATTTGGATGACGCGACAAGCACGATTTTTGCAAGCAGAAATTACAGGTTCTGTTAAAAGTGCATTAGGTCAAGATAACCGCGCGGCTTGGGCAATTTTCAGCTTAGTTTTTATTGCTGTATTTCGAGAAGGTTTAGAGACGGCTGTATTTATCGTTGCTAAATTTCAAGAAGGCTGGACACCTGTAATTGGAGCAATTATTGGACTCGGCATGGCTGTTGTAATTGGTATGCTGTTGTTTAAGTGGAGCATCCGCATTAATTTGAGGCAATTTTTCCAAGTAATGGGTGTATTACTGTTACTAATTGTTTCTGGATTGGTAATTTCTGCTTTACGACATCTGGATGCAGCTGCTATAGCTTTTAGCCAAATCAATTCCTCAGTATCTAATATTTGTGGACTAGCAAATACCTCTTGTATTTTAGGCCCTCTGGTTTGGGATTTATCAACTATCTTGCCTGACCGACAGTTTCCCGGTATTTTGCTCAAAACCCTATTTGGCTATACCCAAAAGCTGTATCTAGTTCAGGCTGTCGGGTATGTGTTGTTTTGGGTGATTGTGGGTGGTTTATATTTTCGCAGCCTCAGCCAACCTACACAACTCAAACCAGCAACAAAACCTAATTAAATAATTCGTAATTCGTAATGACGCGACGCTCCTGTGTCGCTCTAAGCGA